>JAHFBY010000180.1 GCA_023249835.1 Elusimicrobiota bacterium
GGGGTCCGGAGGTTTTGCCAATGGAAGAGAGGGTGACGTTAAAGTCGGAACCTAATCCGGTAGAAATTGCGATTTGGGTGTTGTCGGGGTTACCGTTAGAGTTGATCACGACCAGGGCGCTGGTTGTATAAATGTTAAAGCTGTTTACCGAAATGCCCGCAGTAAAAGTTTGGGTGGATGCGACGGTGGTGGCGGAACTGGGAAGGTTATAGAAATTTAAAGCGCGCGTCTGTACCGTATAGTTGGTGCTGGGTTTTAAGTTAGCCAGGAGCAGGGTGGTGTTGTTGCTGAGTGCGCCGGAAGATGATGAGTAAACGTCAAAAGCAGAACCGCCTGTGCCCGTGGTAATACTGACCAGTGTACCGTTGGGATTGGAGTTGGAAGAAAGGGTGACCGCGATGCTGGTGGTGTAAACCACAAAAGAATTTACCGCCGGCGAATTGGCGAGAGTATGGGTGGATAGAACCAAAGTGCTGGAGGATTGTCCAAAAGGATTAAAGGATTGAATATAAGTGGAGTAAGTGCTGTTGGGAATTAAATTGATTTGCGTAAAACTGCTGACAGCGATACCTATATCCGCGGAAATAGCCGCAACGCTTGTAGTAGAAAAAACTCTATACCCCTGTTCATCCTCTGCATCTAGGGGCCAGTTCCAGGTTATGGAAGTTAACCCCACATTAAATGCATTCAAATAGAGGTTGGCAGGGGGTGTTGGCGATCCCCAAAAAATCACGTTATTAGGGTCTACCTCATAGGCAAAACCCGCCTTGGCCCCAGTGGCGTTGGACATCTTTATGTAACCGGGCGAGGTCAAGTTCATAGCCAACACATTGGTCGTGACGTTACTGTCAAAAGAAAGATTACTAAAGGTATACTGTGACGTGCCGGAATGTAAAATTCTCAATGCTACGCCTGGGACTTGGGGCGTGATCACGCTTAAACTGGAAAGATTGGCAATGACTGATCCGCTGCCAATGGAAAGTCCATCCTGATTGATATTAACCAAAGTCAAGCCGGTAATATCCACTGTTCCTGCATTTACCGTAAATCCAATAAAGTGTGTAGCCGGGGATTGCAAGACGTCGTTATTGGCTTTAAAAATCCCTCCTGGCTGCACTTGGATAGATTGGGTAGAGTTGATTACTCCTCCCTTGGTACCGCCCAAATTCATATTGCCGCCATTGTTGACATAAATCTGACCGTTGGCATTCAACGTGCCGCCGCTAACCACAAAATCGCCGTCAATGGTCAACTCATTGTGTACAACCAATTTTGTTTGCAAGGACCCTGCTGTGTAGGCCATATCAAACCGACTCCCTGCTCCCACGTAAAAGATGTTGGCCTCCGTATCCAAATCAAACGAAATTTCGTTTGCTGCGCCCGGTGCATTTTCAATTCGGATCACGTTAAATCTACGGTTGGTGTTGCCCCCATAAATTTTACCGTCCGCTGTCGTATTGACAAAAGTAATGGTTGACCCTGCGGTGAGAAAATCCGCATTGCCCGCAGTATAATTTATTGACCCACCAGTGCTACTACCGATTTTAAGCGTCCGATTGCGAATATCCAGCGTGCCTTTGGTTATGGTAAGCGAACCCGTCACATGCAGGTCCGTTGCCAAGGTTATGGTTGCCGCAGTATTGTTGTCTTTATTTAAATATAAATCTTCGATCGTTTGTCCCGCTCTCACGATGTAAGTAGAAGCATTTGTGGGACCATCTGAATAAACAGTGGTCGTGCCCCAAGAAGTCATGGTCGCGTTTAGGATCGTAAAGTTCCTTTCCACGGTAATGTTGTACCCATTTGATTTAAAAACGCCATCGGTTAAATCCAAATCGCAGTTCACATCCAAGGAGTTCATCAACGTAAGCGTGGAACCATTCACCTTATTAACTTCGAAATTGTAGAAGTCGTTGGCTGCAGCAGCGGAAAAACCAACTCTTTGATTATTGGCGCCGTCAATGATCCACCTTCCCGAGTTATCCGTTGGACCTAACCCGCTTTGCAGAATGGCGTCGCCGCGCAAATGTACAGAAGAACCGTTCGTATTAAACTCATAGCCTGTATTTTTAAATAAAATGTTACCTTCGATGTAAACCAATCTGTTCTGCATGTAAAACTGCTGCGAGCCAATCAGGGCCAGGTTATAAAACGTTGTTCCATTGGGAATGTTAATGGTTAGATTTGTAGTACCGGCAAAAGTCAAAGTGCTGGTATTAGCCGTGAACGTTCCACCGTCAATCACAAAATTTTTATGGACAGTTATGCTGGACGCTCTGGCTTCAAACGTGCCGGAATAGACGCTGAACTGATCTAAAATATTTAAAGTAGGGACTGCCATGACGACAGTGCTGGAAAAACCCACTACCAGGCTCATGGTGGACAAATTAATTGCCATATCCCATTGGCAGAACTTAGCGGCGCCAGTACCATCAAATACCACGCTATTGCCAATTTCCGGCACAATATTTCCCAACCAATTTATGGGGTCAGAGGCAAAATTGTTAACGCCGCCGCCATCCCAATATTTAGGTCCAGGAGTTCTTGTGCTTGCCGTACTGTAACTGAGATCGGGCTCTGAGGACACTTTAACCTTAAAATAGTAGGTTTGATCGCCCGCCAAAGGGAAGTAGGAGGTCGAATTGTTACCTGCCATCGTGTTATTGGAGGATATGTTAACGGTAAAGTTAGAATCGGTCGATAATACAATCGTATAGACACTGCCGGGATCAGTAAACGTCCAGGTTACAGAAGAGAAGCTATTTTGAACATTAATAAAGGAAGGCAAAAGATCGGTCCCATATACCGCAAGGGCGTTCAACGTCCCTCCTAAGGACGCGAGCGCCAACACCCTCAACCAACGCGCTTTCATTTGCATTTTTTTTCCTTCATAAATCATTTGGGCGGTTTAGAACTAAGCGCCTCTGCCTTTTCTAGGCTCATATTTTTTGCGATTGCTGTTTTCTCTCTTATCAGCGATATTTCAATCCTACGGTTGCGCGCGCGCCCTTCCGCTGTTAGGTTGGAAGTAACGGGCATGGAATCTCCATAAGCCATGCCGATCAATCGTTCCTTAGGAATTCCTTGCCCCTTCAAAAATTCAATTACAGCGTAGGCCCTGGCAGCAGAAAGTTCAAAGTTGGACCGATACCTTAACTTGCTGATTGGCCGGTCATCGGTGTGCCCCTCCACAATAATTTTGTTAGGCAAATTTTTAAATGCTTCCACCAACGGGGTCAAGGACCCAGCCGCCTCTGACTTTAACTCTGCTTGTCCAAACCCAAATAAAACAGGATTGGCAAAAGTCATTTTTACCCTTTCTTCGTTCACCGACACCTGATCTTTACCCAGCAAGGCCGCTAATTTTTCTGCCAAGGTTTCCTCTTTTTTAGAGATTTCGATCATGATGTCTTCTTCTTTCAGTCCTTCAAACTGTTTCTGCAACGATTTGAGCAGAGTGTCGTAGTCTTTAATATTGGACACCGTAAAAGCTAAAATTGTCAGGAAAAATATCATGAGATAGCTCATGAGATCGCCATAAGTCACGGCCCATAAGGCGCCTTTGTTTAACTCGGACTCTAAATCGTCATCTCTTTCTTGGTAGATCGCCATAATTAGAGTTCTCCTTTTTTACTTTATTGCCGGCCGCATTTTGCCCGACAAATAAGTGGCCAACTTTCCTTCCACTCCGGAAGGGACCTCTCCGTCATATATTGCCAACAGCCCTTCCAAAATCATTTCCTTTAATAAGAGTTCGTTCAAAGTCCTCTGCCGCAACTTTCCCGCAACCGGAACGCAAATTAAATTTGCCAGGCAAATTCCGTAAAAAGCGGAGGTAATGGCCGTTGCCATGGAAGGGCCCACCGCGCGGGGATCAGAAAAATTGTTCAACACCTCCACAATTCCGATCAGTGTGCCCAACAAACCAAACATCGGCGCCAAAATTCCCACGGTTCGAAATATATTTTGCACTTCGCGATGGCGCAGAGCCGTGCGGTTGATCTCTTTTTCGAGCAGCCAACGCGCCGCCTTCATATCCCCTTCTCCCTCAATTAACACCCGTATAGCTTTGCCTAAAAATCCATCGCCGACATTGTTGCCTTCCGTGTGCAAAGATATAAAACCCTCTTTGCGCGCTTTACGCGATAAATCCGTCATTGTGGTGATAATGGAATGCGCCGGAGGGTTTTTAGGATTAGTAAAAACCGATACCAATGCGCGCACTGAAGCCCAAATATCTTGCGCTTCCGAATTAACTAAAGTAGCCGCGATCACTCCGCCAACCACCAACACCAACCCGTGCATATTAAAAAACGTCTTACCCACATTACCCGTAGTCATTCCCCACCAAAATACGCCAATGCCCATAAGCGCGCCGATGATGCTGATAAAACTAATTCGTGTTTTCATACCTAGGATGCTCCCGCTAAAAGCCCGCGATTTAATCGGGCCGATTATTTTACGCTTGCAAGTCTGGCCATCATTTTCTGCAATTTTTTATTGTTTGGATCCGCCGATAAAGCTTTTTGCCAATAATCGCGCGCGGCTTTCTTTTCGCCCAGCGCAAAAAAACCGGACCCGATTCGCGACAGCGCCACCTTATTAGCGGGATCGAGCCGCAGCACGTCTTTACATTCCTGCACCGTTAAATCGTACCGCCCTTGATAGAAATAGGCTAAGGCCAGCGCTAATTTATGTTCAACGATATCCGCGCCCAAAGTGGGCTCGGTCGTTTGATAATCGTCCAAATGGTTAATTTGAAACATTTCTAAGAGTTTCTTGGACACTTCGCTGCCCGGGTTCTGGCTGCGCGCGTAACGCAAAAAGTTTAAAGACATTTTGAGATCGGAATTGGGAGTTAAATAAAGCAAAAGAGAAGAGC
>JAHFBY010000181.1 GCA_023249835.1 Elusimicrobiota bacterium
GATGTTTTATATTCCGGGGTGGTGTAATGGTAACACAGGAGACTTTGGATCTCCCGTTCATGGTTCGACCCCATGCCCCGGAGTTTATTTTTTAGGTTTGGTATAAGTTCATGAAACAACAAACTGCTCCACTCTATGTATTGGTTTTAGCTGCCGGCGCAGGAACCCGCATGAAGTCTAAAATACCCAAGGTTTTGCACGCATTGGGTGAAAAGCCAATGATCGCGCGGGTTATAAATGCCGCGACCGCCTTAAAACCAAAACGAATAGGAGTGGTTGTTGGCCACGGCGGATCTCTGGTGGAAGAAAAACTTCAATCGCTGGGACTGGATGTGGATATTATTTGGCAAAAACAGCAACGCGGTTCGGGCGATGCTGTTATCAGCGCAGGACCCTGGCTAAAGCGAGCTTTAACCCAAAACCATTCTGCGCAATGCCTAATCTTATGCGCTGACACCCCTTTGGTTAGATCCCAAACTTTAAAGGACCTGCGCCGCGTCCACTGTAAAGAAAAATTCCCCGCTACGGTTTGCACTATGCAGGTTGATGACCCTTATGGATATGGACGAATTTTACGAGACTCCAGCGGGCGCGTCAGGGGTATTAGGGAAGAGAAAGATGCAACTCCGGAAGAAAAACGTATCACCGAGGTAAACACGGGCATCTACTATTGGAACATGCAGTCATTAACTCAAACCTTGCCATTGCTGAAAAATAATAACGCCAAAAAAGAATATTATCTAACTGACACCATTGATCTACTTCATTCCAGCGGTCAAAGAGTTGCTTCCCATTGCTTACCGTTAAACCGGGCTCAAAACAGCTTGAATGAAACCCAAGGCATTAACACGCGCGAAGAGCTCTATTGGGCCGAAAAAGAATTATACTTAAAAGTAGCGCGTCGCTGGATGGCGCAAGGCGTCACAATATTTAGCCCGGAGACCACCTTTATCAGCGAAGGGGTTCAAATCGGCCAAGATTCAACCCTTTTGCCGGGCACTGTCTTACGAGGAAAAACAAAGGTTGGTTCATTTACAGTGATTGGGCCCAACACCTGGATAGAAAACTCCCGCATTCATGACCAAGTAACTATTCGGGCTTCCTTTATATATGGATCAAATATTCATAATAGCGCTCAAATTGGGCCGTACGCCCACCTACGTCCGGGAACCGTGGTAATGGAAGGGGCACGGATCGGCAATTTCACTGAAATTAAGAGCTCTCGCATCGGTAAAAAATCTAAGGTGTCCCATCTATCCTATATCGGCGACGCAATCTTAGGAGAATCCATCAATGTGGGCGCGGGCGCTATTACCTGCAACTTTGACGGTCTCGCCAAATATAAAACTAGCGTTGGCTCGGGTTCATTTATTGGCTCTAACGTCAATTTAGTTGCCCCCCTAACCGTAGGGAAAGGAGCAGTGGTGGGCGCGGGATCCACTATTACTAAAAACGTGCCGGCTAACTCTTTGTCGCTAGAACGTTCCCAACAAATTGTAAAACAGAATTGGCCGCTTCACCGCCAGGACCGCAAAAAAAAATAACTTTATCATTCAACGCAGGAGAAAAAAACAATGAACAATCGAGACAACCAACTCAAAATATTTTGCGGAAACGCAAATGCGGCTCTAGCCGAAGAAATTTGCCAAAACTTAAAAATTCCGCTGGGCAAAGCGCTCGTGGGCCGCTTCCCAGACGGGGAAGCGGAAATAAAAATTGAAGAAAACGTTCGCGGCGCTGACTGTTTTATAGTACAAGCTACTTGTTACCCGGCCAATGACAACTTAATGGAGTTGTTGCTTTTAATCGACGCTTTGCGGCGGGCGAGCGCGGAACGCATCACCGCGGTGCTCCCTTATTACGGGTACGGACGTCAGGACCGCAAAGCCGAACCGCGGGTACCCATTTCCGCGAAACTAACCGCCAATATTATTCAAGCTGCGGGCGCGGATCGCGCTCTCACCATGGACCTGCATGCGGGCCAAATTCAAGGTTTTTTTGATATCCCAGTCGACCACCTCTATGCCAACCCGGTAATCATTGAATATTTCAAGAACAAAGATTTTGTTAAAAATAAAGAAGAGCTGGTGGTCCTATCTCCAGACGCCGGCGGCGTGGAAAGAGCGCGCGCTTTTGCCAAGCGCTTGGGAGCGGATTTAGCGATTATTGATAAACGGAGGATTTCCCCTAACGAAGCGGCCGTTATGAACATTGTCGGCGAGGTTAAAAATAAAAACGTGATTATTATCGATGATATTATCGACACCGCTGGAACCCTTTGCAAGGCATCGGACGCCTTAATAGAGCATGGCGCCCAAAAAATATATGCGGCTTGCGCTCACGCTATTTTAGCGGGCCCAGCTATGGAAAGACTAAATAAATCCAAAATTAGCGAACTCGTGGTCACCAACTCCATCCCGCTGCGCATTTCCAAGCCTCCATACATAACAGTGCTTTCAATAGCAGGGCTATTGTCCGAAGCAATAAAAAGAATTCATGAGGGTTCCTCTGTGAGCGAACTTTTTGTATAATATATAGCTTGAATTTGTGGTTTTTGCCATAAAGCATTAATAGTCGTTTTTTTAAATAATAAGAGGAGCGTCCTAGTCCTATGCAAACTGTACCTTTTGAAGCGCAGACACGTGAATTATTATCTCGCGGCCAACTAAATGCCTTGCGAAATACCGGAGTTCTTCCGGCTATTGTATATGGCGCTAGCGGCTCAAAAACTGCTAAGAGCGAAACCACGCTATTGCAAGTGAACGAAAAAAATTTTTTGAAGATGGTCACCGCTCATCAGTGGAGCAATCTTTTGATCGACCTGAAATGGTCCGGGGGACAAAGCACGGTTGTCATTAAAGAAATTCAAAGGGACAGCGTCTCGCGCAAACTCTTGCACATTGACTTTCATAAAATCTCAATGACCGAGAAACTTGAACTCATGGTTCCCGTTCATTTGCTTGGCGAATCAACCGGCGTAAAAAATTCCGGCGGCATCTTAGAGCACCTAACGCGCGAACTTAAAATCATGTGCTTGCCTAAAAATATTCCCAACGAAATTACCGTGGATATTTCCAGTATGGAAGTTGGTCATTCTATCCACGTGCGCGATTTGCCGGCTTTGCCCGGCGTGGAAGTGCATACCGACCCCAACGCCATTGTCGTACACGTAGTTAGCCACGTAGTGGCGGAAGAAACCCCCGCAGCAACAGCAACTGCCCCCGGCTCAACAGAACCCGAAGTTATTAAGAAAGGCAAAAAGCCGGAAGAAGGCGAAGCCGAAGAAACCGCCGCTGGCAAGCCGGGAGCTGCAAAACCTGCCGCTGCTGGAAAACCCGCGGCCGCTAAACCCGCAAGCCAAAAATCTTAAACCCGGACTAACAATGCAACGCCTGCCCGGTGACCGGAAGCTGACCGGAAAGGGTTATCTTTCGCCCCTGCAGTTTGTAGTTGGGCTGGGAAATGTTGGGGAAGAATATACCGATACCCCACACAACCTTGGCCGGGAATTAGTCGAATATATCCAATCCCAAGAGCAGCTTCATTGGCGAACAACTACTTTGTTTGACTATACCCCCAGCACCCCAGCGTATGCCCGTTTAAACACTTACATGAACCTTTCCGGCAAACCTGTGGCAGAAATTATTTATAAATTTGGCTGCGCGCCCGAACAAATTCTAATCGTTTGCGATGATTTCACCCTGCCCGCAGGTATGATTCGCATCCGAAAAAATGGCTCCGCCGGATCGCACAACGGGCTAAAATCCATCATCCAAGAAATTCAAAGCGATCAATTCCCCAGGCTTCGCTTGGGGATAGGAGAAACTCTGGGGAGCCCTGTGCCGAACGCTCCCTTGGCCAAATACGTGCTTGCAAAATTCAACCGCTGCCAATTGGAAACAGTCCGCGGCATGTTCAAAAAAGCAGCGCAGGCCATACAAATGATCCAACAGAAAGGATTAGAAGCAGCCATGAACAAATACAACGAAAAAGTTCCCTCTACAGGAGCTCCTTAAACGTGTTGGCCAAAAATTGACATGAAAAATCGATTTGTATATAATATGAACTTTATTCGCTATCATGACTGAACAAGAACCGCAAACTCCTACTCCCTCAATACAAGCTGCGCCCGTAGCGCAAATGACCCGCCGGAATTTTATTTGGACCGCCTGGGCTGCTTTTGCGACATTTATTGGTGGCAGCGCCGCTGCTATGGGCCGATTCATGTTGCCTAACGTTTTATATGAATCGCCCCAAGCTTTTAAAGCCGGCAAGCCCGAGGATTATCCTATGGGCGTATCCACTAAACTCTTAAAAGAGCAGCGCGTTTGGATCGTTAAAACTGAAGACTCGCTTTATGCCCTATGGGCGCGCTGCACACATTTAGGGTGCACTCCCAACTGGTGGGATTCGGAAAAAAGATTTAAATGTCCTTGCCATGGCTCCAACTACACAATTCAAGGAGACGTCATTGCCGGCCCCGCGCCTAAACCCTTAAATCGATGCGCAATCGCCCTCTTGTCTAACGGAGAGATCCTAGTGGACAAGGCAATACTGGAAACGCGACCTGGGTTCAGGGAAAAAAATCAGTTTAAAATCACGATTAAAGAATCTTAACCCCCCCATTATGAAACCGACACTGGAAGAACTTAAGAAAAAACTTATTGACAGTCAGGCTTGGCGCTCTATGTTTCGCGGCGGCGTTTGGCACAACACCGCCAGAGACCGCGCGCAACATATCATTGGCAATGTTTGGCTGCATTTGCATCCCGCAAAATTACGGCGCCGCGCAACCCGCTTTACGTATACCTGGGGATTGGGGGGAATGTCTTTTGGACTGTTCTTCTTGTTAACTGTTTCTGGAATTTTGCTGATGTTT
>JAHFBY010000182.1 GCA_023249835.1 Elusimicrobiota bacterium
TCCGAATTTGAAAAAGATCCCAACACCCATTCGGTCCTCATGATCGGCGAGATCGGAGGCAGCGCCGAAGAAGACGCGGCGCAATTCTTCAAACAAAAAATGTCCAAACCCATGGCCGCTTTTATTGCCGGGCAAACCGCGCCGCCCGGCAAACGCATGGGCCACGCCGGAGCCATTATTCAGGGCAAAAAAAGCGGTTCCGCCCAAGATAAGATCGCGCTGTTAAAATCCATGGGGGTACGTGTTTCCCCTTCGCCTGCGGACATCGGAGAGACTTTGAAGCAAGCCATAAAATAATGTTACCTACGCTCAATTTCGGCCGGCACGTCTTAAACCAAATAGAAATTGGGATTACGAAAGAATGGATAGAAACCAACGGCAAGGGCGCTTATTCCATGGGCACCATTATCGGCGCCAATACTCGCCGGCACCACGCGCTCTTCAGCGCTAACTCTCAAGACGGCTTAAATCGAACTATCCTGGTCAACCGCATTGAAGAGGCTGTGCTCTTAAACGGTCAAAAAATTGATTGTTCTTGCCAAGAGTATCCCAACACTATTTCTCCTCAAGGACACTTGCAACTAGAAACTTTTAGATCCTGCCCGTTTCCAACTTGGACCTTGGCGATCCAGAATATTAAAATTAGTAAGTCGTTTTTTTTAATGCACGGCCAAGACGTCGCCGTGCTCCACTACAAACACCTGGTTGGCCCGTCCGTTAAAATGCTGTTGCGACCATTTTTTTCCTGCCGCGACCAAAACGATCTAATCCGCGAAGACGACCGCTTTAACGACGCCATTGAAATTAGGTCTAACTTCATTAAGTGCAAAGTCAAAGGGATGCCGGAATTTTTTACGCAAGTGGCCCAAAAGCGCGCCAACGGCACAGAGTCTTATAGCTTGTTCGCGGATGGTTACTGGTATAAGAACTTGCTTTACGCGCATGATGAAGAAAAAGGGATTAATCACAACGAGGATCTTTACAGCCCGGGCCAGATCGTGGCGGAGATAAATGAAAATGACGAAATCAGCCTGGTCTTCAGCTGCGCGCCCATAGACTCGCCCAACGTCTCTGAATGGGTCGCGCAAGAGACCGCTTACCGAGAAAGAGCACTGCCAGAGGGCACGCTCATTCCCAACTTTAAAACCAAATGCGCAATCAGCGCAAAAAAACTTCTTGTGTTGGATAAGACGGACCCTGACATCATTTCTGGATTTCCTTGGGTGCAGCTCAGCTTTCGGGAATCGCTCATGAGCTTGCCGGGCATCTGCTTGGCTACGGGAAACACAGAAGCTGCGCGATCCATTCTTTTACGCATGTCCAAAGCGTTTCAAAACATTATCGTTCCTTTTAGTTTAACTTCCTCTGATCCCGAAATGCTGGAGTACCCCAACATGGACGCCCCTTTGTGGTGGGTTTGGGCCCTACAAAAATATTTTGCAGCGACCCAAGACGCCGGCATTTTAATGGAAGTAAAGCATCAGCTCGAACATATTTTAAAGTCCTATGAATCAGGCGTAACCCATAGCGATCCAGGATACTCTTTGGAAATCCGCATGGACACAGACGCATTGCTTTGGGGCAGCTCTACCAAATGGCCGCTCACCTGGATGGACCGCAAAATTATGGATTCTCTCATCACCCCCAGGAAAGGTAAACCCGTGGAAGTTCAGGCGCTGTGGTACAACGCCTTAATGTTTTACTCTGAGATCGCGCCCAGGATTGACAGTGATCCCAGACCCTACGCGTCCCTAGCGGAAAAAGTCAAAATGAATTTTAACCTGCTCTTTTGGAACGCGCAAACCAAATACCTTTACGACGTGATTGACGGCAATTTCAGGGAAGGGTCGGTCCGACCCAATGCTCTTTACAGCATCAGCCTGCCTTACGCTATATTGGACCAAGACAAATTTAAAACCATTTTTGAGACAGCGGGCAAGAGCCTCTACACTTCGTTTGGCTTGCGCACTCTTTCTCCGACCGAACCCCATTTCCATTCGCTTTATAAGGGCGATCAAAAAAACCTTGCTTTGGCCAAACATAACGGCACGGTATTTTCATTTTTCATCGGACCTTTTTTAACTGCGTACTTTAAAACCTATGGCTCGAGCGCCGATACCCGAGAAAAAGCCGTACACATGCTGATGCCGTTCGTTGACCACTTGGCCGACGCCGGACTCGGAATGATTTCAGAAATGTTCGATGGCAAAACGCCGCACGCGCCGCGCGGGATCTCCGCTGACGCGCGGGGGTTAGCGGAAATTTTGCGCGTTATGAACGAAGAACAGCTGGAACTATAACAAAACTATTAAAGGAGTTGATTATGCCGTTTGTGCGAGTGACCATGATCCCTAGAGACGAAGCCGTTAAAAAAGCTTTGGCTAAAGACATTGCCGAAGCAATTATGAAACATTGCAAAGTTACGCCCGAACACACCTGGATCGTTTTTGACGAGCCGCCAAAATCGTCCTGGTCGTTTGGCGGAAAGCTCGTTTCGGAATCTTAAATCAGTTAATGGACACCGCACTTTTAAAAGTCGGCGTGCCCCGCGAAATTAAAGACGGGGAATCGCGCGTGGCTTTGACCCCTTCCGCCGTCAAAAGGCTGGCTGCTAAAGGCGGACAAGTTTACTTTCAAAAAAATGCCGGATTAGCCGCAGGTTTTCTGGACCAAGAATACATTAAAGCCGGAGCTAAAAGGGTGGTTAGCTCCGCCGCTTTATGGAAAGAATGCGACTTGATCGTAAAAATTAAAGAGCCGCAGCCCAAAGAATATAAGTTTTTTAAAAGCGACAAAATTCTTTTTTGTTTTATTCATTTGGCCGCCAATAAAAAGCTGGCCCGCGCCCTGCTTAAAAGCGGTATCACCACCATTGCCGCGGAATCGGTTAGCAACAAAGATAACCACTTTCCCATGCTTGAACCAATGTCTGAAATCGCGGGCCGCATGGCCGCGATCGTAGGCGCTTACCATCAAATGATCCCCAGCCGAGGTCGAGGAGTATTGGTTTGCGGGTTGCCTGGGGTTTTGCCCGCACACGTGGTCGTAGTGGGCGCAGGAACCGTGGGAGAACACGCCGCTAAAATTGCGTCCGGATTAGGCGCGCAGGTAACAATTTTGGATACCCGGCAAGAGCGTCTGAACTTTTTAGATGAGATCCTGCCTAAAAATGTTTCAACGTTGATTGCGACGCCCGAATCCTTAACGCAAACGCTTCTATCCGCGGACATTATCATCGGCGCGGTCCTCATTCCCGGCGCTAAAGCTCCGCGTTTAATCACTCGCAAAATGCTTAAAAATGTCCCTAAAGGATCTATCCTGGTGGACGTTTCCATTGACCAAGGCGGCATTGCTGAAACCAGCCGCCCCACAAGCCATTCCCAGCCTACTTACATAGAAGAAGGGATTGTCCACTATTGCGTGCCCAACATGCCCGGCGCTTACGGACGCACCGCAACCGCGGCGTTCACTAACGCCATTTTGCCCTATTTAGAGCCGCTCATGATCCAGGGACTTATTCCCACATTTAAGCGCGACCCGGGATTTGCAGAAGGACTGACCACGTTTTCCGGTAAACTCGTACAAAAAATGGCCGCAGAGTCGCTGCGGCTCCCCCACACGCCCCGGACTGACTTAATTCCAGATTAGTTGATTACCATCGAGGCAAAAAATTTATCCAAAGAATTTATAATCGGAATCAAAGAGCCCGGTTTTTTAGGCGTTTTGCGCTCTTTCTTTAACCGCAAAACCAAAACCATTGCTGCTGTTAAAGAAATTTCTTTTGCCATTGAACAAGGAGAGCTGGTTGGATTTTTGGGACCCAACGGCGCGGGAAAAACCACCACCCTTAAATTGATCTCGGGGCTTCTTTATCCCACTTCTGGACAACTCCACCTGTTAGGTCACCTGCCCTCAAATAGGGAAAAAGCAATGCAAATGCGCTTTGCCATGGTCATGGGACAGCGCAGCCAACTGTGGTGGGACTTGCCGGCCAAAGAGACTTTTCTGTTGAACCAAAAGATCTATGAAATCCCGGACCATGAATATGCGGAAATGGAAACAGAGCTGGTAGAGTTGTTGGAATTAGAAGATCTCCTGATGGTGCCGGTTAAAAAACTATCTTTGGGACAACGCATGAAAGCGGAAATCGCCTGCTCGCTTTTACACCGTCCGCAAGTGCTGCTTTTAGACGAGCCCACTTTGGGGCTGGACATCCTCATGCAAAAAAAACTTCGTCAATTCATTAAAGAGTATAACCGCAAATATCGTTCCACCATTTTGCTTACCAGCCACAACATGACCGACGTCGAAGAGCTCTGCAAGCGCGTGATCATTATCAACGGCGGCAGCATTCTCTATGACGGCGACCTGGGCGAAATCGTGCAACGTTGCGCGCCAGAGAAATTAATCACGCTTTCCACCAGCAGGCCCCTGGAACGCAGCGACCTCGAACGGTTTGGCCGCGTAGTCAGCTTAAACAACGATCTGGCCAAAATCGAGGTCCCCCGCCAACGCGTTTCGCAAGCTGTGGGCGAACTCCTGGGCGCGCTGCCCATAGATGATCTCTCCATTGAAGAGATGCCGATCGAAGAGATCATTGAACGGTTTTTCATTAAAGATGCGCCCGCATTTCGCTAAATACTGGAAAGTATTGTCAGTCTCGCTGCAACAGGAAATTTACCATCGATCATCCTTCCTCATGGAAAGAGCGCGCAGCATCACCATCGTCATCGCATTCTACGCGTTTTGGTCCGCCATTTTCTCCGAGCGGTCCGAACTTTTAGGCTACAGCCGCAACCAAATGTTCACTTATGTGTTGGGCATGAACCTCATGCGTTCCATCGTGTTTTCAGATAAAACCTGGGAGATTATT
>JAHFBY010000183.1 GCA_023249835.1 Elusimicrobiota bacterium
AAGCGCACAGTTCCATTTTGGTAAGGTTGGCCTCTTCCAATCCAACGTTGTAGGGTTTACCTTGCATTTTTTCGAAGTTTTGGATGCCGTGGACAAAAACTTTAGCTATATCTTGGATGTGGATATAATTTCGTCGGAAATGACCTTCAAAAATAACCACGGCCCGGTCCATGAACGCACGGTAAACAAAATCGTTCACCAACAGGTCCGTGCGCATCCGGGGAGAAGCTCCAAAGACCGTGGCCAGCCGCAAGGTGATGGTGTTTCCTCGATCCAAAATCATTTTTTCCGCTTCTACTTTAGAAACCCCATAATAAGAAATTGGGTTTAACGCGCTGTCTTCAGTGCAAGATTTGTTTTTTTCTCCAACGCCGTAGCCGCTGTTCGTAGTGGGATATATAATGCGCTGCGATTTAGAACTAATATTAATAATCATACGAACTGCGTCCACATTTATAGTATGCGCAGCAATGCGGTCTCGGTCGCAAAGCGGCGCGCCTACGATTGCGGCTAAAGGAATAATGAGGTCATGTTTGGCAATGAGTTCCTTAAGTATTCTATCGTCTCTGGTGTCGCCGCGCACAATGCTAAAGTTGGGGTGGGCGCAAGAACCCAACAAACTGTTTTGCCGGTAAAGAAAATTGTCCAATACCGTAACCGAGTGCCCTTCGGACAAAAGACGGGGAGTCAACACGGATCCCAGATATCCGGCTCCGCCGGTAATAAGAACTCTTAATTTATTTTGTATTGGCATGTTTAATGTCCTTCCTTTAGAATTCTTGACTTATAATCTCTAACTAGTTTACTTATTGATTGCGGACAAAACCGTTTGCGCAATAAAGTCAACGTCTTTGGGCTTAAGCGATGGGTTGTTGGGCAAAAAGAATCCGCAGTGATGTATCCGGTCGGCTACGGGAAAACTTTTCTTGCCGTACCGTTCATACCAAAAGGGGTGTAGCCCTAAGTTACCGGCGGAAAAAATACGGGTTTCAATGCCTTGTTTTTCCAAGGCGCGGACAATGCCCCGGCGCTCTTCAGTGCTCTGGGCAACCGCTCCGAAAGAGATGCTACAAACAGTAGAGTTTTCCGGCGGGGTTTGAATATAAAAATGAGGGGCCAGTAATTTTTTATAGCGGGCATGATTAGCTTGTCTGGCAGCAGCGATCCGGTCTAATTTGTCCACCTGTCCCAGACCGATATAAGCGTTTAGGTCCGTAGATCGCAAATTAAATCCAGGTTTATAAAAAACAAACGGCGAATGAAAATCATCGATCTTATATTTTTTCACTAAAGCCCGATGACTTTTTGAGTCCAAATCTTTGCTCCATCCATGACTGCGCAGCATCAACAACAAATCTAGAAACTCTTTATTGTTGGTAGAAACCATACCGCCTTCAATGGTGGATATCTGGTGGCCAAAGTAGTAGGAAAAACTGGACATGTCCCCAAACGCGCCTACTTTTTTTCCCTGGTAAGACGCTCCGATAGCCGCACAGGCGTCTTCCAATAAATAAAATCCGTACTTTTTTTTGAGCGCCATTATCTCTTTCATCTTGTGCGGAACGCCCAACACCTGAACCAAGAGCACGCTCGCGGGTTTTTCTGTTTTCAGGATAGACTCCAAATGATTTAAATCTAATCCAAAAGTGTCGGGGTCGGCCTCGCACATGATGGGATCAAACCCAAACTGCATGGCCGGAGCAATCGAAGTCACCCACCCCACGCTGGGCACAACAACTTTTTTATTTTTTAACTTTTTAGACTGGTCCAACACCGCGTACATCAACAAGTTCGCCGACGACCCTGAATTGCAAAAAACCGAATATTTCACACCCAGCCACCGGCTCCATTTTTCTTGCAACTGCGTCGTTAATTTATCTTTGGTCAAACGGGGATAAGACTTTAGCCAACGGATCAAGTTTTGAATGTCTTTATTATCAATAGTATCTTCTGCTAAATGGTATTGAATCATGCATTGTCTCCCGCCTAAAAAATTGTGCACTACAACAACCCTTTAACCTTTGCCAAATAATAAAACGCAATGGCCGGCGCAGCCACCAAATGGCCTGTTTTAGTAATTAATTTTTCAAATTGCTTTTCATCTAAAAGGATCACTTCAATATCTTTTTCCCCTTTTTTGCCATCCACTAAACGCGCCCCGCGTCCAAGGAACGCATGCACGGTAGAACTGATGCGGGACGGAAAAACATAATGCGAACCAATATGCGCCAAAGAGTCGCACTTGTATCCGGTTTCCTCCAACAACTCGCGCTGAATAGCGCGGAACGGAGACTCCTTTTTATCAATCCCGCCGGCGGGCCACTCGATCAAGGAAGAACCGATCACCGGACGGAACTGCCGAATCATGATCATTTTTTTATCCGGAGTCAACGCAATTATTGCCACGGAATCTTCACAATTTAGCCGGTAATATGGCTTTTTTTTGTATTGGTCCGGCAATTCGTCAATTGTGAACCATTCGGTTTCAAACACTTTGACGGGTTTTTTCGTTTTCTTCGCTGCGGCTGCGAGTTTTTTAACTTGAGGTTTTATCATTTCATGCTCGTTACATTAATAATTTTCATATTTTATTGTATCTGCACCACAATAGCAAATACTCTAGTCCAAAATCCAGCTCTACGATTCATCCTTTACGGCCATCCACGATTTAAATTGATTTTTCAATTTAGTCCGCCAACTTATTTTAGGAACCGCTGCGGGGTCCGAAGTTTTTGGTTTTACTGAGCGGAGTTCAGCAATTCGGGTTTCATTTTTTATGGTGGCCGCCGTGGTCAATATTAATCCGGTTGCGGGCGCATAATAAAAGCATTTCCAACTGCCGCCGCTGGAAGAACCCTTCTCGCGTTCCTCCACTTTAATGCAGTTCCTATATTCGCCGCTTGCCACCTGTAGCACGAGTGGGGCGTCTGCCAAAACATAACGCATTAGTTTTCCATTTTTTTTTGTTTCCCAACTTGATTTTACTTGCAGCGGATATTTAAGCACAACGTTGTAAGAGCTGGATCCTAATTCAAACTCTCTTAATTCCATGCTAATTTTTTTCATATTCCGCTCAAATCTACCCACTAGTTCATTGCCTGCATAAATCGTATCTTTTACCTTGACTTGGCGGTCCTGACCGGGAACAGTTGCCAACTCCATTACCCTGCGCATATTTTTTCCCAAACTTTGCGAATCGACAAATTCGTAGACAAGCCCTTCGTTAAACGGAAAATAGTCCGGACAATTCATGGCAGAATATTCTGCTTCCCGAGCCCAAACGCTCTGAGAATAATTTTTCCGAACGCGTTCAAAATAACTTTGGGCCCGCGCGCAATCATTATAAACTTGGCTATAAATCCGGCCGATCTGATAAAGACTTTCCGGAGCTTTTGGGTGGTTAGGATGATCTGTGAAGAATTTTTCATAGGCGTTTACCGCTGACACGTAACGGCCCAGCTTTTCAAGCTTCTTGGCGTCCTTAAACATTTTATCCTTGACGCAAGCGCATAGCGAAAAAATCACGACCGCTAAGAGCGCCGGCGCTCTTAGCCTCGTCCTTTTGTAACGATAAACAAAAAAACCAATTAATGCGCCCAAAGAATCCACAA
This sequence comes from Elusimicrobiota bacterium, assembly GCA_023249835.1. Taxonomy (GTDB): domain Bacteria; phylum Elusimicrobiota; class Elusimicrobia; order 2-02-FULL-39-32; family 2-02-FULL-39-32; genus JAHFBY01. The sequence goes on from JAHFBY010000183.1 coordinate 3,612, forward strand.
AGATATCGAAAAAATTTCCGGTGCGTCCAAAAACAAAGGTCTGGTGCCACTCATCTGTCAACGAATAGAAAAGACAAAACAAAAAGGCGGGCAAAAACATTCGAAACCTGAATTCGGGCCAAGCACCGCACGCCGCGCAGTGAACCAAAATCATGAGGATAGCGTATTCAGTTAAATGCGCCGCTTTACGCGAAAGGAAGTGGGCAACCCCAAACCCTGACTCCAAATCCAAGCCGTTTCCGGTATAGTTTGGAACAGCGGAAAGTAAAAAAATGATTCCGCACCAAAGCAAAACATATGCCCAGTCCAAAAATATCTTAATTGGTGGGCGATTCAATAGTGTTTGGTTCAGAAGCGGTCCCCGAAAGATTGCGCGTTTCAGGACTAGGGCTATGGCCGGAAAACTCTTTGCTGTGCATCAAAAGACTGGGAGTGGCGCGAAAATGCCCTGCGCTTAAGATTTTATTTCTTCTGGCCGACGCAGTTTTAGGCCATGGATGGGCATCCGGTTTATCAATGGGAATAATAATCACCTGCCCGGTATGAAGCTCATCAAAATCAAAAACTTCTTCCTCGTTGGCTTTCCAGACATCGTACCAGCGGTGGCCCTGGCCAAAATGCTGGGGCATCTTAGCAATGCGCCACAAGGTGTCTCCGCTGCGCACGGTATAGGACACAACAGGGGCTTGGCTTTTAGTCAAATTATCTATTGGACTGGGAACGTTCGGCGCGGTTAACGCTGCGGACGGCAAAGGCTCTGGCGACTTTATCGCTAAAGCTTCTTGTTCATGAACTCTGCGGTCTAGCTCCAAGCGTTGGGCCTCGTCCTTTTGTTTTAGTTCGACGGACTTTTGGCGTTGTTTCATAAGTCCAAAAAAACCGGCCGCCACACAAAAGAGAAAGGAGGAAAATAAGAGGAGATGGAATACCGTTATTTTCACTTCTGGACACTCGCTCCTGCGTTCCGGTCCACCGCTGATACAACCAATTTTATCAGGTCTGAAATCGCTTTAAAAAAAATCACGAGAACATACACCCCAAGCCCAACGGTGACAGAACCAAACAGAGCAAATAGAAAATTTTGGAGGATAAAACAAAAGAAGACCACAACCGCAGTGATGCATCCCGTGGTTGCTGAGAGCCAAGATAAAAACTGGAATGCGTTGGCCACCCGCTCCAATCCACGAAACGGCGTTGCACGAATTTGGTCGCGGGTCGCCGCAACTTGAATGGCGGAACCGCACTGGGCGCAGTACC
>JAHFBY010000184.1 GCA_023249835.1 Elusimicrobiota bacterium
CATCGCGTGCGGCGCGTAGCCTTGCTCTAAGGTCCAGTAGAGCGCGGTGGTAGAATCGAGCCCTCCGCTTAAGAGCACTACGGCTTTGGGCGGTTTAGTTGTTTGCATGATTATAATCCTTCTTTCGCCCGTATTTAACCAACATTCATTATAGCAAGGCAAGATGCTAAATACGGGTTAAATATATTTGTGAATTTTGGCGATTAGTTGATCGTTGGTGTAGGGCTTCTTTAGGAAATCGCTGGCGCCCAGTTCAAAGGCTTTTTCTGAATCCGCCATTAAAGGCCGGGCGGTTAAAAATAAGATGGGAATTGTTTTGAACGCGTCATCGGCTTTAAGTATTTTGCACGCTTCATGACCATCCAATTTGGGCATGGTCACGTCCATGATGATGAGGTCGGGTTTTTCAGTCCGGGCCTTTTCCACTCCTGTTTTGCCGTTTTCCGCGCGCAGCACGCAGTACCCTTCCAAGCTTAAACGCGCTTCCAGTTCCTCAGCAATGTCGTCGTCGTCTTCCACGACCAAAATTTTTTTATTTTTTTTAAATAGGTTCATTGGATCGGCAAAGTGAATTTAAGCTTGGCTCCCGTGCCTTGAATGTTCTCAGCCCAAATCTTACCCCCGTGCGCTTGGACAGCGAGTTGGCAAAAGGTAAGGCCCAGTCCATAACCCCGCCGCTTGCTGGTTTGATCGCCCGATTGAAAAAACTTCTCAAAGATTTTGTCCAGATCTTTTTCGGGAATTCCGGCGCCGGAATCTGCCACCTCACAGGAGAGTTCTTGATCAAAAATATTACTGCGCACGGTCATGCTTCCGCCTTCCGGAGTGAACTTTAAGGCGTTGCCGATTAGGTTTTTTATCACCCTTTGCATAAGTTCTTCGTCTAGCGCTAAATCGGGCAAGTTGGGGTTAAGCTCTTTGCGCAGGCTAACCCGTTTGGCTTGGGACTGCGTTTCAAATGCGGATGCGCAGGACTCAATGAGGGCATTGAAATCAACTTTTGACCGGTTCAGCTCCAGGCGGTTATCCTCAAGCTTATGCACGTCTAAAATATTTTGGATCAACCGCATCTCTTCTTGCGCGCTCACCGCGGCTTTGGAAAGCAGGCGGCGAACTTCGTCTTGGGAATAGGGGTGGGACGGGTCGTTAAGGTTTTCGATCAGGAGCTGGACGCTGCCATGAAACGTAGTCAATGGATTGCGCAGGTCATGAATGATCGATTGGATTAGGAAATCTTTTATTTTTTCCATTTCTTCCAGCTTTTTATAGCTTGCTTTTAATTTATCGTGCAGGGTTTTGGTCCGCAAAAACGCCTGCACCCGAGCCAATAGTTCTGGTTCATGGAACGGTTTGGTGATATAGTCGTTGGCCCCCACCGCCAGAGCGTTGACTTTCTTTTCCGAACCGTTCAGCGCTGTTAATAGGAGGATTGGAACCTCTGCGGATTCCGGGCAACTGCGGATGAGCCGGGTCGTTTCAATCCCGTCCATTATCGGCATGGTGATATCCATTAAGATCAGGTCGGGGAACTCTTGCTTCGTTAACCGCAGAGCCTCTTCGCCGTTGCGGGCCGTTACTGTAGCAAAACCCTTGGCTTGCAAATAATCAACCAGGTTTTCAACGATATCGTTTTCGTCGTCTACGATCAATATTTTATCCATATTATGAAAGCAAACTTTTTATCGTATTCATTAGATCCTCATTTTTAAACGGTTTCACCATATAACGGTCAGCGCCAATTTTAAATCCTGACTCAATATCGGTTTTTTGACTTTTCGCAGATAGCAAGATCACAGGGACCAATTTTAATTGTGGATCGGCTTTCAGCGCCTGACAAATATCAATGCCGCTCCATTCGCCCAACATTACGTCCAGCAAAATGATGTCAGGAGCCAACGCCCGAATCTTTTCCAGGGCATCTTTACCGTCAGAAAGCGTTGAGACTAGGTACCGGTTAAAACGCAACAGGTCGCAGATATCTTCTAAAATATCCGCTTCGTCTTCAATAACAATCACTTTTTTATTCGCGTTCATATTTTCATTAGACTTTGGGCAAAAGTTTGTAAACCGTTTCCATAAGGTGGTCAGGATTAAAGGGTTTGGAAAGTATAGTTAAAGGTCCGTGCGCCATGGCTTTAAACAGGGACTCGCTGTTGGGGTAGGCCGTTATGATCACGATGGGGACCAGACACTCCGCTTTGCGCACTGCTTCCACGACCTCTACGCCAGTGGTCCCCGGAAGCATGAGGTCTTGGAGGATCAGTCCGAATTGATTTGGATTTTCTTGAACTAATTGAATGGCATCCGCGCCGTTTTGACAAGTTGTTACCGGGTATCCTTTACTGGTCAATACCGCTTCTACCAATCCACAGATTTCATCATCGTCATCTACCACAAGGATATGGCGGGAAGTCGCGGCTTTAACGCTCGCGACATTAGGCAGGGTAAATTTGAACTGGCTGCCCTCGCCCACTTGACTTTCCACCCATATCCTTCCGCCGTGCTGTAAGACAATTTCTTTGCATATAGACAGTCCCAACCCCATACCCTGAGTTGAGCGGGCCTTGGGCTGGTTGTCTTTAATTTGTTGAAATCGTTCAAATATTATTCCGCAATAATCCGGCGGTATCCCTGGCCCGTTATCGGAAACGGTCACTTCCAGACATTCTTTTTTTTGGGAGGCAAAAAGTATTACTTTTCCGCCCTCCGGAGTAAATTTTAAGGCGTTGGTCACTAGGTTTGTGATCACTTGTTGAATGCGTTCTGGATCGATCCAAACTGGGTTGAGCGCGGCTGGAAACTCCGCGGTGAGCGAAATGTTTTTATTGCGCGCTATCGTGCGCAGGCTTTCGATCCACGGTTTTGCCAGGTTGGCAAAGTCTCCGGACTCGGGTTGTAATTCTATTTTCCCGGATTCCATTTTAGACAGATCCAACAAATCGTTGATCATCTGGTTCAAGTTGGAGGAATGGTTGACAATTTTTTGTACGGCTTTTTTTTGACCCTCGCTCAATTCGCCGCGAATTCCCTCCAGAAGATTGTTTGCGCTGGACATGATAACGGTCAAGGGGGTGCGCAGTTCATGCGAAACCGTTGAGACAAAGTTCGTTTTAACTTGGTTCAGTTCTTGGAGCTTTAGATTGGCGTCTTCCAGGGACTCTTTTTGGGTTTGGAGCTGTTTTTCCATTTCTTTATATGAGGTGACGTCCCTAATAGTGGAGAGCAAGGCTGGTTTTTGGTTCCATTCTGACTCGGACATATTGATGGAAAGAGTGACTTTCCCTTTTTCTTTATGGACGAACTCCACTTCGCCCGGCATCCCCCTATGCATGGAAAACGGCATTTTATGTCCGATCAACTCTTTGGATTCTTTGCCAAAAACTGGTTTACAGGCTTGATTGGCGAACAGGATGTTGCCGCCCGGGTCGATCACCACGATCGCGTCGGAGTTTCTTTCCACCACGTTTCTAAAACCTTCCCTGCTCGCGGTCAGTTCGCGATCGTATTTTTTGCGCAGGGTCAGGTCGCGCGCCACGGCGACCAGGTAGTTTTGATCTTTAAGCGATATGTATTTTACCGAAATCTCCACCGGTAAGGTAGATCCGTCTTTGCGTTTGAGCTCTCCTTCCAATAAAAGGAATCCGGCGCTTTTTACTTCCGTCAAGTATTTATGCCATTTTAAGCTTTGGGTGAAACCCACTTCAATGTCGGCCAGGGTCATTTCCAGGAGGGCTTCTCTGGAGTATCCCAGGTTCTTACAAGCTTCGCCGTTAATATCCAAGAATTGCCAGGACTCCGGCGTGATCAAAAAAATAGAGTCGTTGGATTGGTCCATTAAAGCGCGAAAAGTCTTGAGTTCACGTTCCACCTCTTTGACTTCCCGCATATCCCGGGAAATGACGGAAAAAGCCTGCACTGATCCATCTGTTGAACGGTGGGCAATCCCTACATAAGAAGTGGGAAAAGTGCTGCCGTCGCGTTTGAGCAAGGAGAGCTCGCCGGACCACACCCCCTCTTCCGCCAAAGTTGGCAGGACCTCTTCTTTCAGTTCTTTTAACGCCCATTGCGGATGAAAGTCGCTAATTTTTAACAGCGAAACATCTTCATCTCTAGAAATGCCAACCAGCTCCCTGCCAGCGGGGTTAATATAGAGGATTTGTCCCTCAGGGTTAAAGATGCTGACGAAATCTATGGTGGAATTTGCCATTTCCAGCAGCCGATTGCGTAGAGATTCCTGATCTAGGAGCGCGCCTAACCCATTATGCATAGCCACCCAAAATGTACCAGCAATCACAAGTTTTTTCAACCGCTAAATTAAACCCGATTTTGCAATATCCGGGATAATTTAAACAGCATGTCTTTAAGAGGATTAAATCGCTCTTGCCGGTTACTTTTTTTCTATATTTTGATATTCCTTTGCCGAGCGCAAGAACGTGTAGGTTTTGGGAGCGAAGCGGTGCATCGGGTCCACCAGGAGAATCCTTTTGCCTTGTAATTGGACGTCGTCCCATGATTTTATCAAAATATTTTTCGGGATCTTGGGGTCGGTCATAAAAAAAATTTGTTTGTCTTCGGGAGTGAACAGGGCGTGCGCGTACCCCGGGCAATAATAGTAGTTGAGCGAAACGTACCAGTAGGGCGCGGTGTGTACGATGAGCGCATCGGGAGGCGCGATTTGCGCGATCCGCGCTGTTTTACCGGCGAAATCCGGGTCCACCGCGCTCTTTAAAGCGATTTGCGATCCGGCGCCGCAAATGAGGACGAGTCCGATTAAAAATTTACCGAAGATTTGAGTGCGCTTGGGCATTGCGGACAACCCTATGCCGGGCAAAAAGAAGAGCAGGGGGGGGACGCCCATG
>JAHFBY010000185.1 GCA_023249835.1 Elusimicrobiota bacterium
CAAAATTAATTTGACCGGTAGTTTGGTTGAACTTGTATCCGCCTCGAAAAGAAACCTGCTTATTCCAAACAAAATCAAAACCAACGGCCTCTTTATAACTTTTTCCATTTTCTTTAATTACATCTCCGGACAAAATCAAATCGCCGTAACTGCCTACCGTATCCACCCGCGAGATACCCAACCGATAGGTTTGCGGCAAACTTTCTTCCTGGTCAACGTATTTGAGTTTAGAACCGACATTGGTAAAAGAAAGTCCACCCCGCCACTTTTGATGAATGATCATAACCCCTAAATCTGCGGCAAAAGCCGAAGCCGTTATAGTTTCCGCAAGAGTAGTACGGATCATTTTCAAGTTAATTCCAGCGGAAATATTTTTAACCAGCCGTTTACCAAAGTTAGTTTCAATCACATAATCTTCTTGCGCCTTCACCGTATAGGTTTTACCGCTTGTATCGGAAAGTTCCAGATTGCCTAACGTAGAGTAAAGGACGTCACCGGCAAACACGCCCCAGCGGGTGGGGTAACCGTAAAACAAAGTCCCAAAATTTTGATCGGAAAACCCGCGCTCTCCGGTGAACGTCACTTCTGATGCATTTAAGAATCCGGTGGCAGCGGGATTATAGTTGATAGCGGCAATGCCCCCTTCGTTGGCAGGAATGGCGCTATAAGCTTCTGCCATACTCAAAGGTCTGGGGTGCGGGCTATGCAGCAAAATTTCAGCGGAAGACTCGCCCGAACCCGCTAATAGCAATGTCCTTGATCCAAAAAATAATACGGCCAACAGCAAAGACAGGATTAGGTTCATACGTGGATCAACGCGCCACCGCAATTTTTTTGGTTACGTCCAATCCGCCGCCGCTGATATGAAGGTAATAGATGCCCGAAGCCACCACGCTACCGTCTTGGTTTTTGCCGTTCCAAACGCCTAAGCTCTGTTGGTTGGCAGTAGCGTCAAATGATGAATCCCAAACCAAATCACCTTTTTGAGTATAAACTTTCATACTCACTTTGCCGCTTGCCGTGGGCGTAACAGCGATTATGGTGGTCTCGCCTTTGGCCGGATTGGCGAACCCTCGGGAATTGCCGCCAAGGCTGTCTCCAACAGATACAACGATGTCGCCGGGTTCCTTGTGACTGGACACAGCGGGATTGTTATAGCTAGTGTAAATTGTCAGGTTCATTGAACTATTTCCTGCGCCGGAGATATTGGTGATTTGAATGCCTGATTGAGAACCGTTGTAAGCGTCAGACTTAGTTGTTTTAAAATGGGTGTTGCTCGCGCTTCCCGGCCAAGGGTCTCCGCTGTCCCCGTTGTTGCTGGAAGGATCACTTGAGTCCGCATACACTAAAGACACTCCGCGCCGGCTAGAGGTGTTGTTAACGTCATTATCGGATAAACGAGTAGAATTAGACGCAATATTGTCATCGACGTGCCAAATCAACAATCCTTGAGCGGGTATATAATTGTCAAAACTTGAACCTGACGTTTTTCGATATTCCAAGAGAAAATATTCGCTGTCGCTGCCCACGTCGCTCACGGATATTGGCAGCCTAAAGAACGATCCGCGAGTGGTTTCAGCCGGAGAGAGGGTGCGCGCGCTGCCCAAGCTATAGCTAATAGTTTCCGGCGATGAAAAACCTAAATAAAGTTTAGACCAGGCGTCAAAATGAGCTGGGTTAGATCCCAACGGCGACCCGATATAGATACCGGAATCCATTAAACTCCAATTGCCCACCTGTGTGCCAAAAGTGGAGGTGTTATACAGGTCCGGCAAACCCAATTGATGGCCGAATTCATGACAAATAACGCCCAAGGGGTCCACGCTTTGGAATTCTGTTTCCGGCACAAAAGTTGCGCCGGAAAAAGTTTTGCCACTGGCCGTTGGCCCGCTTAAGAGGCTTTTGGGCGCAAAAGCCGACCAAATGTAGCTGGAAGAAGTGGTAGCTGTTTCCGCGCCGGAACCTGCATGGTAAAGCATCAAATAGTCGTAACCCGAAAAGTTGTAGCCTGCCGCAGTTGCCGTTGAAATAGCGTCTGTGATCAGTTCCTTATAGTAACTGCTCAATCCTTTGGCATAGTAACTGTGCGTCTTAGCCATGCGAAAAGCTCCGTTTCCCCCTGCCCCACCACCGGTAATGGTCGCTGTAACCGTTAACAAACTGTACGAGTTTTCCGAATAAAAAGAGCGCATACTTTCAAAAAAAGTTTTAGTTTCAGCCGTAGTTTTGCTCATGACTTGATCAGAAAAGTCAACTCTAATCACCGCCAAAGAGTAGGTGGTGGAAGAAATCGCTGAGGCGTAACCAGGCACATATTTTTTGAGCGCAGCAGCGCGTTTCTGTGCCGCCTCTTCATTAACAAAACAAGTTTGACCTTTAGGAACAGCCACGCCGGGAAATGGCGGCACAGCATGCAACAGTTGCGGAAAAATAAAAAATATAAAAATAAATAAAACTGTTTTAATTCGCAAGCTCGTTCTCCTTTAGAAACCGATCTAACCTTGGCGCGTACACTAGAACTTCTTTATTTTTATCAAAAGATTGAACCCATTTCTTAATATACCCCAAATCTATATGACCTTTTTGACGCTCGGCAACACTACTAACATCCAAATAGTCTTTGGGGCGGCCGGCGATAAGTTTTAGCAAAATATAATCCTCTACAGAGGGAAACTTTACCGCAACGCCGCCTAATGAAACAGAAAATGATCTCGCCAAGGCTTCGCTTTCAAATGCAGTACAAGCGATTAAACAATCTACCGGCAATCCGTTAAAACTCATCCTAAATGATAAATTGTCTTTAGCACTTTGAATGGACTGGTCATGACTAAGCGCGAAACCAAACTTTTCCGCACTTCTAAGAAAAGGGTCAACTTCCTTTTCGGAAAGGAACAAGATGATATCCACATCTTGAGTCAACCTGGGTTCCCCTAACACGCCTTGAGCCACGCCGCCAATGATCATATAATTATAATTAGCATTGCTTAAAAAGCGATAAACCTCTCTAACTCTATCAGCAAAAGTCACTTTAAGGGAATTGTCCTAAACTCTTTGCTAAACCAATGGGATGATCCTCCCTAGGTTTAGATATAAAATCTTCGGCAACCTCAAAGAGCTCCATCGTTTTAATCAAGCCGTCGCCAGGGGACAACTTCTGTAAAGAATTGGCTTTTTCAACTGTCGCTTTTTTAAGGTATTGATCCTGCTCTAACTGCGATAAATTGAGCCATTTCCCAATTCCAATTAATTCAAACATTATGATTACACCTAAATTAAAAATTTAAGCCCAGCGCTGCGCCGGCCCGAAGGTTTTGGGGAACCTTTTGGCTTTCGCCCACGCCGCTTTTGATCTCTTCAGTGCTGGAACTAAGCGCCCCGGCGAATTCTATGAAGAAGTGGAGGATCTTGAGTCCCGCTCCCGCGGTATAGGATAATTTGCTGTTTTTTTCCGTAAGGTTGTTCATCACCCCGGCGCGCACCGCTAAATTGAGCAAATTGGAATTGATTAAATTTATTTCCGTTCCTAAACCCCACATACGCGAAGAAAAGCCAGGCACGGGAGTAATGTTGTTGGTTAGGTCAATGTCGGATGAGATCACCCAGAAAGTGCGTTTAAATGGGTAGAAGGCAAGGCCTGCTCGCACCTGCGGTTCAACCCTATATTTGGGTTCGCTTCCCGCCACAGACGGCTGATCAAAAGTAGGAAAGTTCACGTTTCGCGCTACAATCCCCAATTTAGTTCGATATTTTTCCCGCTTATCGTACATAAACCCTAAATCTATTCCGGGCTGAACGCTCTGTTTCGTGTTTTTGTCAAAATCAGCGGCAACTCCTGAACCCGTGACTTGCTGGTTTAAAAATGTCATCTGATAATAACCCACGCGGCCCACCAAAAGTTTTAAGTTTCCGCCTAAATAAAGATCATCGACAAAAAAGCGATGGGCATAACCTAACCCCGCTTCAAAAAGGGAAATGCCTCGCAAGGTAACGTTGGAAGTGTTATTTTTGTAAGAATTTCCGCTGGCCGCGTTGGTCAGGAGAGTTTTTACCGAAGATTTGTTGGTTTCAATGGTAGTGACCGCGCTTTGAATATCCGCATCAGAGACGTTCGCGGATATGGCTTTGTTGATTAAGGCGTTGGCCAACTCCAGGTCGGAGATGGAAGCGTCAATACTAAAACCAGCAGAGGCTAAAGTTGTACGAACGTCGCTGATCACTGTTTGGAGACGGTCCCGTTCAGAGGTTAAGCGCGGAGGAGTAGTTTGATCAGCGGCCGACACGGTTCCGCCATCGGTAAAACTAACTCCGGAAAGACCGGAAGCTGATCCAAACCCAATATTGCTGGTGTCGATGTAAGGCGTGCCGCCGGCTGAGGTATTGTTATTTACAAACAGGCCTAAACGCATAATGCGCATGTTTAAGCCGCCATGCGCTTCAACCAACACACCTTTTTCCGAATTGTTTAGACTTTGCAAGGTAGGCAAAGTTTTAAAAATAGATGAGAGCGCGTCCACGTTCAAGGCAGATCCGTTGGTTTGGGCGCTTTGCACCGCGCTGAACTTGGTGGCCAGTTCGCCAATGGTATTTACATCTTTTAATATTCCGCCGGTAAACTCTACGCGCACGTTCACCGGAACTTCTAAATCAAAATTTTTCTGTTGGGCAATACTCGCCGGGTTCCAATAAGAAGCTGTGGCATCTTCCGCCACAGCCACAAAAGCGCCGCCCATTCCCAAAGCGCGCGACCCCATAATGTTAAAAGATTCCGCTTGTAATGCGGCGTTGCACATCCCCAACAGTAAAGGGGTTACAATAAATATCCGGTTACGCATTAATTCCCTCCTTA
>JAHFBY010000186.1 GCA_023249835.1 Elusimicrobiota bacterium
ATGGAACGGTTCGGATATGGACTCTATGGCGCCCGGAACCAAAAGACATATGTGGATCAAAATGCAAACGCCTTCGGCGTCGAGCATCACCACTCAACAGACCGTAGTGTTTGACTTGGCGGTAGAAGCAGCCAATTAATAGCGCGAGCGGTATGAATAACTTCAATTGTTAGTTAAGCGGGAGACACAAAAAAAAACAGGAGGAACTAAAAATGAACGTAAACAAAATGACCTTAAAAGGCATTGTTGGAATTGCGGTGATGGTTCTGGGATTGGCAACGCTAAACGTGATCAAAGCGTATGCCTACACAGACTCAGTGTCTACGAACAACTACACGGCGTTAACCGTATTGATAACGCCCAACGTTGATCGAGGAGTGGAAATTACCTCCGGCAACGTGAACTTGGACTTAGGGGCAGTGGACTTAAACTTCAGCACCTATACGGTAAGACCGGCGACAGTGACGATCTATGGAACAGCGTCAACCACGGAACTGACCTTGGCAGCGGCAATCAGCGGCGGATGGAGTTTTGACTCTACTCCTCTGGTATCTGAAACCGACAAGATGGCGACTTGGGCGTTGTTTTCAAGTATTGCGATCGCGAGCGCGCCGAGTTCTAGTGAGTTCCAAATCTACAACTCGACCATTGCTTCCGACACCGCGTCGCAATCTGCAACTGGTGTGGGAGATGCAAGCGCCCGGTACGAAGGCGGATGGAACGGTTCGGATATGGACTCTATGGCGCCCGGAACCAAAAGACATATGTGGATCAAAATGCAAACGCCTTCGGCGTCGAGCATCACCACTCAACAGACCGTAGTGTTTGACTTGGCTGTGGAGGCAGCGAACTAATCAACATCGCTTAGTTACGTAAAGCAAAAAGAACGGCCCAGGGAGCAATAGGCTCTGGGGGTCTGCCCAACTCGCTATGAATTAGAGGGGGGTAGTGCGTTAATTCGTGTATTAGCACGTTGCGAACGATTCCGTCTAAACAGCGGATCTGCAATGTGGTGATTTATTAGAGCCGGCATGATTGAATTCGCAATTATATTGTGATTTCAATCGAATGCGCTTGAATAAGGCTTAGTGCGGAAGAGCTCCGCCTATACCTGGATTTGAGCAGGATATTTGGGGAGGTAGAAGATCGGGAATTTATATAAATCGTATTGATTTATTAGTTTGAAAGATGTTTTTACATCAGTGGTCTAACAAAATCTCGCGTTTAGCGAGATAGTTTGTTGTGGCAACAGATTTATACCGTCTTCCTTATTATAGGAAGGTTGATGGGTATGGGTGTGATTTAGTTGTTCTTTATCAGATTTTGTCAGTGCAGGGAAAAGTTTGAAATTGTTTTAAAAGGAGGAAGGTAATGGCTATTTTTTGATTCTTAGTTCGCATCAGCGCTTGAACAGAGTTAAGAGCAGCCTAAAAGGGTGAAGCATGGGCAATAAATTATATTGCATTAGTTTTAACTAATGGAATGGATATGGATTAGAAATGAAAAATATTAAGAACTTTAAATGTGCGCATTGGAAAAATACGGCAATAGCTAAATTAATTATTTCCGTTTTTGTCCTATTGCTGATGAACGCGCGCGCGTTTGCTTATACGGACGCGGTTTCAAGCAACAGCGTCAGCGCTCTCACTGTTCGGATAACGCCCAACGTGGATCGAGGCGTGGAAATTTCATCAGGAGACGTTAACTTGGATATGGGAAATTTAGATCTAAACGCGAGCACCTATACGGTAAAACCCGCTACCATCACTATTCTTGGAACTATTTCCACTACCGAGTTGACGTTGTCTGCGGCTATTACCGGGGGATGGAGTTTTGACTCTACGCCGAACACTGCGGAATCAGACAAGATTGCGGTTTGGCCTTTATTTACAGGTGTTAACTTTTCGAGCGTTCCTCTGTCAACTGATTTTGAAATTTATAATGCGACAATTGCGTCGGACACTTCCAGTCAATCGGCAACCGACGTGGGAGATGCAAGCGGGAGATACGAAGGCGGGTGGAGCGGGTCCGATATGGACGCTCTTGCTCCGGGAGCAAGCAGGCATTTGTGGGTGCGCATGAGGAGTCCCTCTGCGACTACGGTAACAACGGAACAAACCATCATGATTGAGTTGGCGGTTGAACCGGAAGATTAAGCAAAAGAGAGATGAGAGTTAAATGAAAATAAGGAGCAGCTAAGAAAACAAATGCAAACGTTGATAGAACGATCTTTGCAATTGGCGATTAAAAAGTTCCCTTCAGTGTGGAAGGCAACTTTATTGATCGCGCTCTCCTTTGTGGTCCCGCAGATATTAGTTGCGGACTCTAGCAACGATTCAACTGCTCTCACGATAAAATTGCGGCCGCGCGATATTTATGCTCCCGCGCAAGTTACAGATTTAACGGCTGCGGCTTCTTCTATTGAACAAGGGGAAATAGTTTTGATGTGGACTGCGCCGGATGAAAATAATTTGGCGGTGGACGCAAAGAGCGCGGTTTCTTCCTACACTATTCGTTATGCCACATTCAACGTATCGAATTTGGGTGGGAACACCACTTCCTGGTGGAACTCTGCCACCCTCATAACCGATGCGCCTACTCCGCAAACTCGCGGAGAAAGCGAGTATCATACCATTACCGGTCTTGAACCTGGGGCAACCTATTACTTTGGAATAAAGAGCCAAGACAGCAACGCCAACGTTTCCTTAATAGATACGGGTACAGTGGTCGGGAGCCAGGCCAATGCGGTGGTGCTGGATATTGAACCGCCCAAAGTTACAGGACTAGGCATTTCTGCGACAACGAGTTCAGTGTTATTATCTTGGAGCGCAAGTTCGCATACAGACGTAAATAAATATCAAATTTATTGGGACACTTCTTCTCCGTCGGACGTGTTTGCAGCGACCGTCACCTTAAGCACATCTTCCCTCTCGTACACATTTAATAATTTGGACGCTCAGAACACTTATTTCTTCTATGTTACGGCTTTAGATAAAGGGCAGCCGTCTTATTTAGGGAACGTTTTAGAAAGCACTGCTTCCTCAGTTGTGAGCACGGCGCTTGTGGATACTTTGCCTTCCGCGCCTAATTCCTTGCAAGCGGTTTCGATCACAACCTATTCAATTACCTGGCAATGGACAGACCAGTCCACCAATGAAACGGCGTTTAACTTATATAATTCTACCGGCGGTTTAATCAGTCAAGTCAGCTCTGCGTCGGGCAGCGGGTCTTCAGTGCAATATACCGAAACCAACCTTACCCCAAGCGCGCAAATTCAGCGTTATGTCACTTCCACTAACGGGGCGGGAGAAAGTTCCGCTTCTTCAACAGTGTCACGGTATACCTTAGCCAATCCTCCAAGCAGCGCCACGGTTTCAAATATTTCTGTAAATAGTTTAACAGTGAGTTGGTCGGACAATTCTAATAAGTCGGCAACGTACAGCGTAAATTATTCTACGGACAGTTCATTTACAGTTTCTAGCGACGTTACGGCGTCAACGTTAACGGCAAGTTTAAGCAGTTTGATTTCCCGGGCCACCTACTATATTCGCGTTCTTTCCATAAACGGCGAGTCAGTAAGTTCGAGTTATGGTTCTACTATCCAAGCCACTCTTCTCCCCGATGGAATATTTAACTTAAAAGCCGTAGGCGGAGACCGTAGCGTGACTTTGGATTGGGATTCAAGTTCAGATTCCAGCGTTTCGGGATATTCAATTTATCGCACAACGGGGGTGAGTGAAACGTTGACTAAAGTTAATTCAAACCTCAGCTCCTCAAGCACCTACACTGATTCCGGTTTGACCAACGGTCAAACTTATTATTACCAAGTCGTTTCCGTTAATTCGCTTAACTTTGAAAGCAACTTCTCAAGCACGGTATACGCCAGAGCGCTCAAGCCCACTGCTCCGCTTGAACCTGCGGGATTGTCCGGTTCGTTAACCGAAGCAGGCGAATTTACCGTGCATTGGAGAGGAGTCACGATGGACGTTGCGGGATCAACTCGAACGGAGTTGGCCGGATACCGCGTTTACAAAGCGTCCATACAAGTTGAAGGTCCTTATGAGCCTGTGTCTACAGTGTCAAGCGGCACTGTTTATTACGTGGCGCCGGACTTAGTTCCGCCGACCGCTTGGTACATGGTGAAAGCGTTTGACATTTCTGAAAATGAGAGTTTGGGATCAGTTCGTTTAGAAGCCTCGGTTGCTCCTAAGTTAACAGTTTCTTCAGCGGACGGGACCGTACATTTGACTTTTGAAGGGACCGACACCAAATTATTTAATAGTGAAACAAATAATTTGCACGAAGACATAATTTTGACGGTAAACCGCAAAGAGTCCGAGGAGGAAGGTAAAGTATTTTCATCTTATGAAATTAAATCGATAGGAGCGGTTTCAGGGACAGAAATTAAAGAGCTTAGCGTGGACAGGCCCAGCATTGAACTACAGTTCCGTTATTTCTCCGGAACCCATGGCGCGCCTCTGCCCGCAAAAACATCGCTTAAGAGTTTTGTGGGTCCGGCAGAAAACGTGGGTATTTTCCGGCATAATCGCGTGGAATATGTAAAGTTAGGCGGAGAAGTGAGCCAATTAAAGGGGACCGTATCCATTAAAACAGCGCGTCCCTTGGGCAAATTCCAGGTTCGTCAAGTGTTGCGCGCCACTGAGTTTACCTTAAATCAGCTCACGCCTAAGAAGATCTTCACTCCTAACGGCGACGGAGTTAACGACGAGATGATCCTCTTCATGGAAAACCCCAAGGATTCGAGCATTTCACAGGCCAGGATATTTGACCTGACAGGCGCGGAAGTGGCTGATTTTGAGCAGG
>JAHFBY010000187.1 GCA_023249835.1 Elusimicrobiota bacterium
CATCCTTTTGTCTCCTTAATGAGAAAAGATTGGGAGCGCTGCTCCCTTATATGAAAGACTGAAACCGCTTAAATGGGATGGGAAGGAAGGTGAAAAAATAAAATATTGGTTAATATGGCGATGAGCTAAGATTGGTGAGTGAAAGATCACTCCTCGCCCACCTTAAACCGGAAAAATCCCGCCACAGAAATAGATGTGCCCGACTTCTTTGACGCCTCTTCCACAACAGTCTCGACGCTCACTTTCCCAGACGGGTCGCGGATATAAGACTGCGATAATAAACAGAATTGCCGGTAAAAATCATTTAATTTGCCATCGGTGATCATGGTCCAAGCTTTTTCCGGCTTACCGGACTGCTTACATTGCTCTTGATAAATCTCTTTTTCCGCTTTAACAATGCTCTCAGGAACGTCTTCCTTTTTCACCCATTTTGGAGAGTTTGCGGCAACCTGCATAGAAAGTTCACGGGCCAAACTCTGAATTTCCGGATCATTTTTTTCAGATTTAAGTTCTAGGATCACTCCCAAAGTTCCGCATTCAGGAAAACCGTCATAAGCGGCATGAACATACTGACCGATTATAGAATTAGCGCTGTTTTTGTCCCCCAAAGAGCCTATACGATTAATAACAATATTTTCGCCTACTTTGCCGATCTTGTCCTTTAAAACAGCGTCAATCGAATCTTGGGAACTTGCAAGCGATTGGGTTACTAATTCCGGCACCGATCCTGCTTCAATACTAGTTAAACATTGCGCGACTTCTTTTACAAAATCGTTCAACTCTTTTGTCCGGGCTACGAAATCAGTCTCACAATTCAATTCAATAATACCGGCTTTTTTCATATTCGGGGCAACCCAACAAGCCACGGTTCCAGAACTAGTTGATTTGCCGGACCTCTTGGCTGCGGTTGCTTTTCCTTTTTCACGCAAAAACTGAATTGCTTTCTCAAAATCGCCGCTTGACTCCTGCAAAGCGCGCTTGCAGTCCATAATCCCGGCTCCGCTTGTTTCTCTTAGTTTTTGCACATCTTGAGGTGATACCATTTTAAATCCTTCCCTTTAAGGAACCGCCCATTTTGCTCTGGCTCTCGACTACCGGAGCGTTGTTCCCCAATCTTAAAATAACTTGCGAATTTTACTTGATTTGCGGATGCTCTTGAGGAGAGACCTCTACTTCAGTTGCAGTTGATGAATCCTTTAGAACGGATTCATCTTCAATAGGTTCAGAAGCTGGGATTTCCAATAACGGCTCCAAATCTTGAGTCTCTAATTTTTGCGAAGCCATTTGCTTTTCCATAGCTTGTTTCTCAATGCCTTCACGCTGTTCTTGCAATGATTTTTCCAGGATCGTTTTGCCTTCAGTAACAGCGTCGCCCATATATGTGCAAAAAAGCCGCACGGAACGAACGGCGTCGTCATTGCCCGGAATTGGATAATCGATTAAGTCAGGATCGCAGTTTGTATCTGAAACTGCCACGATCGGAATCTCAAGCTTGCGCGCCTCTTGTACCGCCGTCATTTCAACCATAGGATCGATAATGAATAGGGCTCCGGGCAAGTCCTTCATCTCTTTGACGCCACAAAGTGATTTTTCCAAACGCGCACGAATTTTTTCTAAACGGGAATTTTCTTTTTTTGACAAAACAGCCAAGATTTTTTCCTCGCGCATCCGCTCAATCTCTTTTAAACGTCCGATTGATTTCTGAATGGTGTTAAAATTGGTTAGAGTTCCCCCCAGCCAACGCTCTTTCACATAAGGAGAACCGCATTTGATCGCGGTTTCAGCAATGGACTCCTGTGATTGTTTAGTAGTGCCGACAAACAATATATCTTTTCCCGATGCGGCAGTGTCCCGTAGAAATTTTAATGCCTTTTTTAGCTCTTTTACCGTTTTAGAAAGATCTATGATATGAATATTGTTTCTAGATCCAAAAATATATTTAGCCATTTTAGGGTTCCAACGCCAAGTCTGATGCCCAAAATGGACTCCAGCTTCCAACAAACTTTTCATAGAGATATTAGTCATTGTTTAAAAAATTCCTCACCTTCTCCTCATCATAGACGTCCGGTAGAAAACAAACCCGGTTCGAGCATTTAATTATAGCAAAATATTGCCCCCATTTAAATATAGGAAACACTTTTTATGCGAAAACGATTTGCTCATATTATTATATCAAATAAGGGGCTAAAGGTCTATCACAGTTTTACGCTGATTTTCTGCAACCCTCGCGCTTAATATTGCAAGCTCATAAAGGATATAACTGGGAACAGCAATCAATAGAGAACTAACCGGGTCAGGTCCCGGCGTTAAAACCGCGCAAACCGCATAGACAATTAAAACTGCCATTCGCCGCCTTTCGGACATCCAGCGCGATTTCAACAGCCCCAAATGGGCTAAAAAATAACCAACTACAGGGAGCTCGAACGCTGCGCCTGAGACCAAACACATCGTAGTCACAAAGCTTAAATAAGCGGAAACCGAAATCATTGGCGCAAGAGTGAGTGATGAATAACTCAATAAAAATTTTACCCCCACTGGCACAACGGCAAAAAATCCAAAAGCAATGCCGGCAATAAACATGAAATAAGAGACCGGCATAACCCAATGGAGGTTTCCGCGTTCTTTGGCGGTCAGCGCAACGGCAACAAACTTCCACAACTGATAGAGGATAACCGGCAAGCTAACCATAAAACCCAAACTGAGCGATAATTTCACTCGCACAAAAAAAGCTTCGGTTGGACACAGATAAACCATGTGGCCAACAGGTTTTGCTAAATATTCTAAAACCCGATCCACATAGATATAGCAAAAAGACATACCGCAGACCACGGCGGCCAGCGATTTTAATAGTCGCCGCCTTAACTCTTCAATATGTTCAATCAAATGTTGGGGCTGGTCCGCTGAGATTGCGGAACCTAAACCATTATGCGGAAGGTTTTGAATTTTGATCGTCATCCGAATTTTTGCGCAAAGACTTATCCAAATCTTCTTGGCCTTCGCGCATCCCCTGCTTAAACGCGGAAATTGATTTTCCCAATGAGCGCGCCAGGTCAGTCACGCGATTGCCCCCAAACAAAACCAAAATGATCAATAATATAATTGCCCACTCCCAAGGTCCTACGTTAAACATTTAAGCCTCCTTGAACCCGAATTAAAAATCCCGTTTTAATACAAAACGAGAAAAACTTTCTAAACTTTGGCGCGAGCCGGAGTCAATCTCTCTAATGGCCTCCAGCGCTCTATTTAAGTAGTCGTTGGCGTATCGGTTGGTTTCTTGCGCAATTTGATACTTTTTCAACAAACCTTCTATATAAGACCAATCCGGATGCAGCGAGTTTAAACTTTTAATAACCGGACCCCGCTCTTTAGCGTTTAATTGACCAAGCAACAGGATCATCGGCAAAGTCATTTTGCCGTTGCCGGCGTCCGTGCGCAATGTTTTACCCACTAAAGTTTCAGTCCCCACTAAATCTAAGAGATCGTCCACAATTTGAAAAGCGATGCCAATGTTCATGCCAAAGGAAGCCAAAGCGCTGATTTGAGCCGCCGGCAAACCGGAAAGTTTGGCCCCACAACGAGCGCAACTGGAAATAAGGGCCGCGGTTTTACGTTTTATAAAAGAAATATAGTCATTAAGGCCCAAATCCACTGTATAGCGGTTCTTTAATTGATCTATCTCGCCGGCACACATATCTTCCGTCATGCCCGTCATCCAGGAAACGATGTCTCTATCATTTAAATTTGCAATCATGGAAAAAGCCCGCGCATAAAGGAAATCTCCTAAAAGCACGGATAAGTCATCTCCAAACTGCACGTTAACCGAAGGTTTAAGCCTGCGCATTACGGCCCGATCTACGATATCGTCATGCACCAGGGTGGCTGAATGCAACAATTCCACAGCCGTCGCCAACTCTCTGGCGCGAACAACGCTGTTATCTTTACTCCATTTATTTTTTTCTATTTTTTTCTTGGACTTTGGAATTGAAAAACAAAATAGGACCAAAGAGGCGCGCAAACGTTTTCCACCGCCACAAAGCACATAATTAGCGGAATCTTTTAGAACACCCTCGCACTCTTCGCCCACGCTTCGAAGACGCTTTTCAACTTTTTCTAAATCAGGCCCTAAAGGAGCAAGGATCAAATTAAGCGTTTCCGGGGCCAGAACAGATAGGTTTAACTGCGCTTTCAAGGTAAGAATTGCGCAGATTGCTGCACCCAAGAAAATATTTTATGCGGAAAGATTCCAAAGATAATAACGCCAAGGGCCGCAACAACGGCCACAAAGCGTATGGGCCATTTTCCATTCAAAGGATGAACAACAGGCATTGTCGCATCTTCAAAAAACATTTTATGCACAATTCTAAAGTAATAATAAACCGCAATTACCGAGTTGAGCAGACCAATACCCACTAACAGGAACATGCGCGACTCTATTGCCGCTGAAAAAACATAAAACTTTCCAAGGAACCCGAACAAGGGCGGAATGCCCGACAAAGAAAGCAAAAAAACCAGCATGAGGATAGCCAAGGGAAAATGTTCTTTTGCCAACCCCTGAACAGCTTCAATATCGTCGCTGCCCTTCATGCGCGAAACCATGATGACAATGGAGAAAGCCCCCATGCTCATTAACGTATAGGCTAAACCATAGATCATGGCCCCTTCACGCCCTAAAGAATTATTGCTCAATAATCCGATAAATATTGTGCCCGCATGAGCAATGGAGGAATAGGCCAGGAGCCGTTTAAGGTTTGTTTGCCGCAAAGCCGTCAAGTTCCCAATGGTCATGGTCAGCACTGACAACAAAAAGAAAAAATGGGTTAAACC
>JAHFBY010000188.1 GCA_023249835.1 Elusimicrobiota bacterium
TGGACCCAGCCACGCGGAAGAAGTGGCGTTAGGCTTGCCAACCGCTCTTACCATTGCTTCCTTATCAGGGGACCTGGCGCTAGAAACTCAAACCCTTTTAAACACCGCCACCTTGCGCGCTTATACTCACGACGATGTGATTGGCGTTGAACTTTCAGCGGCGCTTAAAAACATTTTTGCCATTGCTTGCGGCGCCTGCGATGAATTAGGTTTAGGAGATAATACGAAAGCGGCCCTAGTCACTCGGGGATTGAACGAAATTGCGCTTTTAGGCGAACAACTAGGAGGTAAAACTCAAACTTTCTATGGTTTAGCGGGATTAGGCGACTTGGTCGTGACCTGCTTTTCCCAACATTCCCGCAACCGTACATTTGGCGCGTATATTGGACAAGGTTTCTCCGTAGAAGAAGCGCGCAAAAAAATGACCATGGTGGTGGAAGGCATTCCCACTGCTCTTTCCGCTTACCAGCTCGTGCAAAAACTAGGCGCTGAGTGCCCGATCATTGTTGAAATTTACCGAATGCTCTATCTTGGCAAACCCATAAAGACATCAATTCAAGAACTAATGGCGCGTCCAGCAAAAAATGAGTTTTAGCCGATGGCGCACTTTTTTGTTTGCCTATATTGTCTTGACCTTTGCGCTCTACAACGCGCAAGCTTTCTGCGCCGTCACTTTAGATCAAACCGGGCCGTTTGCTCAGGAATCACCCGCTTTAGCGCTTGATTTTGACCCATCGCTTTATAAAACTGAACGCGAACAGCTTTGGTGTCTAAAAGGAAGGGCTTTTGCCACACAAAATAAGTTTGACCGCGCGCAAATATTTTTAGCTAAAGCTTTGGCGCAAAACTCGCAAAGCCCGGTTCATTACTGGATTGGACTCGCCCACGAAAATCAAGCGCGCCAATGGCTCAAAGTTTGGCACAAAAACCTAAAATCCAGCGGCGCCGGCAAAGAAAAAAAATATTTCCGTAAAAAAAAGACGACTGTCATTGACTTGGAACAAATTAAAGATGAACTGAAAAAAGCCTTCTCACATTACGCGATTTGCGCAGACATGTTTCCGGATTATAGTCCGCTGTCCTACCACGCGGCTCGAACCGCTATTTTTCAACTAAACGACTTGGCCAAAGCGGAAAAATATTTGGACAGCGCGCTTTCCCTGCAACCGGAAGAACCGCTTTACCTTAACCTTCGCGCCGAGTACTTTCTGCGCTTAAAGCGCTTTGCCGATGCGCGCAAAGACGCTGAAACCTGCGCTTTAGAAGACCCATCGAACGCCGCGCGCGCGCTTTCCCATTTGATGATCGGCCGAATTGAACTTGAGCAGCAGAATTTCACCAAAGCGGTTGAGGAGATCTCGCGCTCGCTCGACCTAAACCAAGAGCCCAGCTCCGGCTACTATTATCTGGCCTTGGGCCACCTGGGCTTGCGGCAAGATGAACACGCCTTGGCTGACTACGAAAAATTTTTAGCCGATTCGCCCCGCACCCTAGACCTTGCGGAACTGCAACAAACCGCAATCGCAGATTACCGCAGGATAAAAAACATCCATTAGGAGCCCCCAATGAATAAGTCCAACATTATCAACGAACTAGCGCAGAGCTTAGGCGGACACAAAGAAGCCCAGTGCGCGGTCAACAAAATTATTCAAATTATGCGCGACAGTATCCGGCGAGGCGAGAAGGTGGTAATTTCCGGTATCGGCAGTTTCTTTCCCAAAATCCGAAAAGCCCAGCGCCGCCACAACCCCAAAACCATGAAACCCGTAGACGTCCCGCCCAAACGCACGGTAAAATTCATCCCTTCTTCTGAACTCTTCACCAATCAGTAAATTTTGACTTTTTCTTAAGGATTTGATTCAATATATTTTCGGTAAAATGAAAGTCTGCAACCATTAATTTTGAAATTGTATGATTCCCATCCCTCAGGATAAAGAATATTTTTCCATTGGCGATGCGAGTCAAATAACCCAGATTGAGCCTTATGTGTTGCGCTACTGGGAAAGCGAATTTCGTTTACTCCGTCCTTCCCGACGCGATTCTGGGCACCGGAAATACAGCCGCAAGGACGTGGAGACGATTTTAAAAATTAAGCAGTTGCTTTACGAAAAAAAATACACTATTTCCGGCGCAAAAAAGTTTTTAATTGAAGAGTCGCGAAAAAAGCCGGAGCAGTTAAAAATGGATTTCGCTTCAGACAGCGCGGCGCTAGCCATATTAAAAGAAACAAAAGCGCTTTTAGCGGACATTCTCAAAGCATAAAAAATTAAAGATCGTTTCGGGGTGTAGTATAGTGGCAGTACGCGCCCTTGGGGTGGGTGTAGTCCGAGTTCGATTCTCGGCACCCCGAATCTACCCCAACATTTAAAAAAAGTCTTTTATCCAACCTTTCATTCGCGATCCTAAATGGACGGCACTAGAATAGCCTTTCTATACGCAACCGCCGGTAGCGGGCATGAGCATTGCGCTCGCGCGTTAAAGGAATGTTTAAACGCATATCCGCAGGCGGGCGTAAATGCGTTTAGCAAAGAGTTGTCCGCAGATATTTTTCCATTCTTTGGACCGCTGGTGGCTCAATTTTATTTGGAACTCATTGGCCGCGCGCCCGGAATATGGAATTATGTCTATGACGATCCCTGGGTAGAAACCATCGTCCAAAAATTTCAAAACATTATCCATTCCCTAAACCAAGAGAAAATTTGTCGCGCCTTAAACATTTGGAACGCGAACGCATTCGTTTGCACGCACGCCTTAGCCTGCGGATTAATTAGTCGTCAAAAGAGAAAAATAAAATCCAATTGGCCGTTAGTGGCGGTGATCACGGATTTTGATGTGCACCGTTATTGGATATACCCCGAAGTGGACCTCTATATAACGGCCAACATTTCCTCTAAAACGCGTCTCATCCGCGCCGGCATACCAAATGATAAAATTAAAGTTTTAGGAATACCGACACACGCGGATTTTTCTCTGCGCGCAATGAGCAAAGATCAGTCGCGCAGAGCCTTGAACTTCTTGCCGGATGCCCCTACGGTTTTGATTATGGGGGGATCATCCGGTTTAGGCCCTATCGCTGAAATCACAAAACAGTTAATCTCCAAATGCCGGCAAATCCAAGTGATTGCAATTGCCGGCAGAAACAACTCCTTGGCCCAGGAATTGCTGCGCATAAACCATCCCCGACTACGCGTCTACGACTACACATCCAATATCTCCAGTCTTATGGATGCCGCAGATTTGTTAATAACCAAACCCGGCGGGGTTAGCTGCGCGGAAGCATTGGCCAAAAGATTGCCGCTCGTGCTCCTTAACCCCATACCCGGTCAAGAAGATAGGAACGCCGCATATTTAAAAGATGAAGGGGCAGCGCTCATGGTACGCAATCCCAGGGAAATTTCTAAAATAATAGACGAACTTTTGCGCCGCCCTGAACTTTTAGAGCCCCTTTCTCAAGCGGCCAAGCGGATAGCCCAACCGCACGCTGCGCAAAACGCTGTGACTCAAATCATTGGTTTGGTCAAAGGTGATGCGGACTACCGCTCTCAATTGAAGATTGAACCTTCAAAATTTTTAATCCGCTAATCATTTAATTTACTATACTATTGTAAGAACGTGCGCATTAGAATAAAGGTTAACGGCAGAGTGCAGGGAGTGGGTTTTCGTTATTTTCTGCGAACCGCCGCAACTGAACGCGCTTTGACAGGATGGGCCAGAAATTGCTCTAATGGCACTGTAGAATGTGTTGTTCAAGGTGAAGAAACTGTACTGCAAAATTTTGTATCCTATATAGAAACGGGCCACGCTTGGGCTAAAGTTGTGGAAATTATTCAAGAGAGATGTCCTGAAATTCAAGGCGAACCTACCTTTGAAATACGGCATTAACCATCAGCCCGTTAAGGTTTATTGACTAGGAAAGGAGTTTATGGAGAGTTTAGATCCGGTATCGTTATACTTTAAAGAAATTCGCAAAACCCCGCCGCTTGACCATAAAAGTTTTTTAGCGCATTGGCGCAAATTTAAGTCCGGCGAAAAAGCCGCCTCTAAACTCGAAAAATTAAAAAATCGGTTGGGCAAAAAAAGTTTACAAAAACTGCAAGAGATCATTAAAGTTGGAAACGACTCCAAACTTGCGTTAATGATCGGAAACCTCCGGTTAGTGATTCCGGTGGCTAAGCGGTTCTACCGGCCCGGACTTGATTTTTTGGATTTAATCGAAGAAGGAAACATTGGTCTTTTGCATGCGCTTAAAAAATTTAACGCGAGCAAGGGCTTTCGTTTTTCAACTTACGCCTCTTATTGGATTGACCAAGCAGTGCGCCGATCCATTGAAGAACAATCTAAAACTATCCGCATTCCGCCGCACGCCTGGGAAGCTTTGCGCAAATGGTTCCGCGAATGGGAAAACTTAAGCTCGCAATTGGGCCGCAACCCCACGCTTACAGAAATGGCCCGGCGCTTGAATTTGACCGCGCGTCAGGTAAAAGGGGTAATGGAAGCGGTGGAAGCTTCCCGCGGAATCGGTTCGATTGATTTGGCTTTAGATGAGGAAGACAACCTCGCGCTCAAAGACATTATTTCCGACCAAGAAAAGCACCAGCCCGACAACCTTTTTTCTGTGCTTAGACTTCATGACGAAATGGAAAGCGCGCTCAATAAACTTCCTAAACGCGAAAAAGATATTTTGGACATGCGCTTTGGCCTAGACGGCGGAGAATCCGCCACTCTGGAAGAAGTAGGCCAAAAGTACAAAATTTCTCGCGAACGCGTGCGCCAGATTCAGGAACGCGCTATTTTTTGTTTAAAGCACATCGTACAGAAAATG
>JAHFBY010000189.1 GCA_023249835.1 Elusimicrobiota bacterium
TCCGCATAAATAAGCGGCGGCCAAAACCTCATTTTTGAGTTGGCCTGGAGGACTTACTAACACGATGCGCCTGACCCCGGCTATTTTAGCGGGTAGCGCGGTCATGAGCACAGTGGAAGGATAAGCAAACCTCCCTCCTGGAATGTAGAGTCCAACGGAATCTATTGGATTGGCCTTCTGGCCAACAGTGAGCCCCTCAATGCCCACTTGCCATTGAAACGGCAAGCGTTGATATTCCGCTTCATGAAAACCGCTTATCCTTTTTTCCGCGCACCCTAAGGCTGTTCGCGCCTTTTCATCAACGGACCGGTACGCCGCTTTTAACTTTTCTCCAGGCACGCGCAAAGAGCCGGGCGCAAGATTAACCCCATCAAACTTCCTTGCATAATAACACAAAGCCTCGTCCCCTTGGGAGCGAACTCTGCGCAGGATAGAAGAAACTTCGCTTTGAATGTCGTTTAATCGCTTAGGCATTTAAAGATTATATCATGATTTCTTACGCGCAAAAATTCTCATTCGCTAAACAAATTGCGATATTGTATGCGAACCCACGGATTGCTTTCGCTCTTTATGCTTTTTTTAAGTTTTTTAATTAACTTTTGTTTTTCTTTGGCCAATGGTTCTGATAAACTGGAAATAATGGACAGGGCCATACCTCTTACCCTCAGCTCAGGGTCAAGGATCCCTCCAGACAAGAGAGCGACGAATTTGGGCGCAGAGGTTTGGCTCATAGTTTTGATTGCTGAAATTCGCATGCGGGGACTTTCAGAGGCATAAGCGTTGACCGCATAATTAAACGCCTCGTCTCCAATCCGCCCCAAAGCGGCGCTGGCGCGTTCGCGCACGATGGACCGTGAATGATCAAGCTGTTTAAACACAACGGCTCCGTCCCGCGGATCGCCAATTTGACCCAAGGCAACTAATATCACTGAAACGATGCTGTTCGCATGTTTAGCGTTAGAGTCTTGATCCAAAACTTCCAAAAGTTTAGCGCGCACATCATTAACAGCGGCGTCTAGCGCGCGAACTTCATTTTTAAACCGAGCTAACGCTTTAACCCTGTCTCGCGACAATATTTTTAATATCTGCCGGGCTCCGGCTTCGTTCATTGGCTCTAATATATCTTTAGGACTCGCGCTTAAAATTTCTAGTCGTTCCGCAGAGGTCCAGTTTTTTCCGGTTGAAAAAATAGAAACAGTTTCAGCAAACGATAACCGGGTCAAATGGCGCAACACCCCCATCTCTGCTTTTTTTGCCGGACGGGCGTTTTTAGCCCAAAGGATCAAAGATTCCAACACCCGGTAACGTCCGTATTGGTTCACGCTCGAACGGCTCATTAATTGGCCTAAAATTTTTACGGCTTGCGCGCGAATGCGGAAATCACTATTCGTTAAATCCTTTAACAATGGAGCAACTGCTTTTTCTATTGCGACAAAAGTCATAAAATACTGCATCAAAGCATGTTCGGCCCCCTCCGTGCGGCTCCACCTTGATAAAATCGGATACTCCGACGCCTTCCCCCATAACGCTAAAGCGACTTGAATCTGCATTAACCCTTCAACGTGCACAGGATCCAACTGTTCAACTAAATAGGGCAGTTCTGCCTCAGGAACCATTAATAATTGACCTAGCGCCACGCGCGGCAGCTCTTTGTTCATTGAAAACTCAGCGGCCACTTGCACTAACTTTTCTATTTTTTCTTTGGCCGGAAGAGCCAACGCCTTATGAATCTCCTCTTCCAAGTTTATGCCTTTTTCCTGAAACATGGGATCGGGCGGCAGTAAAGACCACTCTGCTTTTGACAATCCAACTTGCGTGGAAAGGGTTACGCCCTCTAAACGCACGCTGCCCCAAGGGGAGTTATATAGGGACTGATTGATCAGGGTCGGCTCTAAAAAATGAGGATGTTTCATGCGTATATTTTTTCCGCGCACAACCGCAACGCTGTAATCCACGGCGTCGCGCATATACTGCCCGCCGCCCAAACCGGGTAAATCCAACACCAAATCATTTCCAGAATAATAGGAGTAGGATTGGCTCCCATTAACTGAAGCGGTTCCAGTTCCCCATTCGGCCTGAACCTTATTATTATCGCCCAAGATATGGGCCCAACCAATTCCCATATCCCAGCCAAAAGCCGGACCTACCCCCCAATTGACAACGTGGTTGTTGTTGCCGTTTAATATAAAATGGCCAAAAGCCGTATGAATGCCTGACCCTTGGTCATAACGCCTGGCTTTTATGGAATTGTTATTTCCTACCAAAGCAAAAGAACCTAACCCATGCCAATAACCAGCCCCTTGCGCAAAATAGCTGCTTTCCACCCGCATGTGGCTGCCGCTCAATAAACATATTCCGACTCCTCCGCCCGCGTATCCGCGCGGTCCATAGCCCACTCCTTGACACAAACTAGTGGCTCCCAAAGGTTCCCGCGGATCGGGGTTCACTAGTCCGGCTAAGAGCGTGGCGCTTGACCCTTGATGCGTAAAAATACCCACTCCGCGCGTAAACCCCACACCTTGAGCGTACAGGTCGGCAACAAAGCTGCTCTCGTCCCCATTTTGGCTGATAAATAGCCCAACCCCAAAATGGCCCACTCCTTGCACGTTCTTTACGCCTTTAAACTCTCCCGGACCGTTAACAAAGAAACCGCCCACTCCCCCAATGCCAAAACCCTGGGAATAGGACAAAGTTCGAATTTCTTTCCGCCCTGCAGGGTTAGGTAAATAAAAAAGGCCCACGCCAAAAATTCCGGCCCCGGCAGCTGCGTCCATAGCGGTAGACCGCACCACCACTGACTCCCCAAAATCAATCGCAACTTTAACCTCATTTTCGCGCGCTCCCGCCACCGGCCCCAAATATAAATTATTCCCGCCTAAGTCCACTAACAGCGCTAGGTTTTTTAAATCTTCCGCCGTATACAAGTTGTCCGCTGATCCGCGAATCCAAACATCTCCTGCAGGAGTAGGGAACCGGCGAGAATAATCCCAGGGCTCAAACTTGGCGGCAAGGCGCAAGTCCGGCAAAGATTCCTCTATTCTTTGCATCAAGGCAAAAGCGCCGACCAACAATGGCTTCTGGTCGAGCTTCTCCATAGCGCCATACATTTTTTTTAACACACTGGGCGGATAAGGAGGCGCAACGTCCAACCGCGATCCAGGAAACTTATAAATGGCCAATAAAGCTTCTTTTTCCCCGCTTGAAATTTTCAAGTTCGCAGCCTCTACCCCTGCGCCCGCATCCAACATCGCCCGCACAATTTTCTCAATTGGTTTTTTCAAAGCAGGTTTAATTTTAACGGTTTCAGCAATTATATATTCGCTTTTTTCCCCTCCTTGCGTCCACTCCGCGTCTTGGCCATACAATATTTTTTGCGCAACGCCCAAGGACGCCGAACCGTTTGCGCCCTCTAAAATTTCCTGGCCCAGCGCATTGATCTTTGGGGGAACGGCCAGCGGATCCCGCAAAGCTTCTTCCGCTAGAGGAACGGTCAACGGCAAGCTCCATAACGATAAAATTGAAACATCCGCAGTGCTCAAGTCAAGTTGAGCGAGCTCCTGTTTAATCGCGGCAACGGACTCATTAATTTTCTCCGTCTGCCCTGAACGCGCGCTAGCCGTTAAAAACAGGCATAAGAACCCGGTCCATAGGAGCCTAGATTTGATCATAAAATTTATACCGGCGCGGTTTAAAGGAGGTTAACGTAAACGCCAAATTTTTGCGCCGACTTGTTTTAGCTTAGATTCAAGTGACTCATAACCTCGGTCTAAGTGATAGACGCGGTGGACGGTTGTTTTTCCTTTAGCGGACAAACCGGCAATAACCAGCGCCGCTCCCGCGCGCAGGTCAGAGACCATGACGTTGGCAGAAGTGAGGCGTTCATTGCCTTTAACAACCGCGCGATTAGAACGAATGCTGATCTTTGCGCCCATACGCAAAAGTTCAGCCGCATGTAAGAACCGATTTTCAAAAATGGACTCCACAATCACTGAACGCCCGTTCGCCAGGGCCATCAACGCCATCCACTGCGCCTGTATATCGGTGGGAAAAAGAGGGTAGGGTCCGGTAACAACACAAACAGGTTTTATCTTTCCCTTATATTCGCAAAGGATTTTATCTTCTGCACAGCCCTTGGGGCCATTTTCAATTTTTATTTTTAATCCTGCGGCAGTTAATACTTTACAGATTAAACGCAAAGCCCTCGCGTCCACATTAGTAACCCATATCTTGCCGCGGGTAGCGGCGCCGGCAATTAAATAAGTGGCAGCCTCGATACGATCAGGAATAACCCTATGCACCGCGCCATGCAGTTTAGGTTGACCCACAACTCTAATCACAGAACTTCCGCCGCCAATGATTTGGGCGCCCATTTCATTTAAGAAATTACAAAGATCTACGATCTCGGGTTCCCTGGCCGCATTGCGAATCGTGCTCCTTCCAGGGCACAGAGCGCTGGCCATTAACAAATTTTCGGTTGCGCCCACGCTGGGGAACCGCAAAGGTATATTGGCGCCTTTAAGTTTTTGGGCGGAAAGCGTAATCGTTCCATCCTTTAATTGCGTTTTCGCGCCCAATTTTTCAAAGCCTTCCAAATGGATATCAATCGGTCGACTGCCAATCAAACAACCGCCAGGAAGAGAGGCCGAAGCTTTCATTTTTCTAGCTAAGAGCGGCCCTAAAACTAACGCTGAGGCCCGCATTCTGCGCACTAAATCATAAGGCGCGTCCGTATTAAACCGTTTTGTGCTTTTAACCAAAACCTGGTCCCTATCGCGGCTAACTTCTTTGCCCAGATGCGTTAACAACAAGCTGGTGGTGC
>JAHFBY010000190.1 GCA_023249835.1 Elusimicrobiota bacterium
TATAGTTCCCGTAATTTTTCTGCAAGTTTGCGGATGCTCATTTCGTTGTTGGGGTTGCCGATGTTAAAAATTTCGCCGTCGCAAACGTGGTTTTTATTTTCAATGATTCGCATTAAGCAGTCGATCCCGTCGTCTAAGTAAGTGAACGCGCGGCGCTGGTGGCCGCCGCCTACAAGCTGGATGGGTTCGCCTTTAACCAGGTTCCCGATGAATTGCGTGACCACTCGCGAGCTGCCTTCTTTAGCCGTTTGCAGGCTGTCTAGTTTAGGGCCGATCCAATTGAAAGGACGGATTAGGGTGAAGCGCAAACCTTCTTTTTTGCCGTAAGCCCAAATCACGCGGTCTAACAATTGTTTGGAGCAGGAATAAATCCAGCGCTGCATGGAAATGGGGCCAAGGACCAGGGGGCTGGTATCTTCATCGAACGCTTTGTCCGCGCACATGCCGTAGACTTCGGAAGTGGACGGAAAGATAATGCGTTTTTTGTATTTGACGCTTGCGCGCACGATCCGCAAGTTTTCTTCAAAATCCAATTCAAATACGCGCAAAGGGTCGCGCACGTATGAGATCGGCGTAGCAATGGCTACCAGCGGCAAAATAACGTCGCATTTTTTTATATGGTATTCGATCCATTCCTTGTTTATGGAAACGTCGCCTTCTAAAAAATTAAAACGCGGATGGTTTATGGAATGTTCCAGCCGTTCGTTGCTTAAGTCCATGCCATAAACTTCCCAGTCAGTGGTGTTTAATATCTGCTCGGTCAGGGCGTTGCCGATAAAACCGTTTACTCCCACAATTAATATTTTCAAGTTATGTTCTCCTCCTTAAAATTGGCTGCCGATGGAAACCTGGTGCGTCTTGGCCCAACTGCTTCCGGTATAATCTTCTTCTTCTTCGCTTTGGGATCGTAAAATCACGAGCTGACCTTTGCCGCACTGCACCGTGAGCGGAAGGCAACTCACGACTTGTCCGGGAAGGTAATGAGAAATTTCGTTTGCGTTATGTTCTTCAGTGACTGCTTGCCAAATATATACTTTTTTGCCGTTATAATGGGTAAAAGATCCCGGGTAAGGATGGGTAACACCGCGCACTAGATTATAGATTTCTTGGGCTGACTTTGTCCAATCAATGCGGCCGTCTTCCGGGCAACGGCGGCCATAAACCGTGGCCAAAGCATGGTTTTGAGGCGTGCGCGCTAGTGTCCCGGCAATGAATTGGGGAATTGTCTCCGATAAAATGAGGTCAGTTAAAGGCAATAGTTTCAAGAACAAGTCATGGGCCGTGTCCGTTAAATCGATTTTGACTTTTTTTTGCGATACGATGTCCCCGGCGTCCGCTTTTTCAACCATGGCGTGCAAGGTCATTCCAGATTCAGTCTCGCCGTTAATAACCGCCCAGTTAATGGGCACGCGTCCGCGGTATTTAGGCAAAAGCGATCCGTGCAGGTTATAGGCGCCTAAGGGCGCAAGGTCTAAAATCTCTTTACAAATGAGCGACCGGTAATAAAATGAGAAAAGGATATCAGGGTTCAATGATTTAATTTTTTGGATCCATTCGGGAAGGTTGACGGATTGGGGAGTGTATGCAGGAATGTTTCGTTCCCGGCAAAGTTTTTCAACCGATCCAAACCAATGGTTTTCTTCTTGGTCCTCGGCGTGGGTGAAGACAGCCGGAATTTCCACCTTTAATCGAATCAGTCGCTCTATGGCTCGGCAACCCACGTCATGGTAAGCGAATAGTACAGCGCGCATTTTTAGTTTTTCTCCTTTGCTAAGTTGGCAATTAACATCACGCTCATCTCTCCTCCGTTTTCTGCAAAACCTTCTTGCCGGTGCACTAAGACGTAAGGCGATTTTGGGAGCTCTTGTTTTAGTTTTGATTCATGGATCAGGATGTAGGTCGGAGCAACCTCGGAAAGAAGTTTGTCCAGGCTTTCATTTTCCACTTTTTCAAATAAGCGTTTTCCATAAAAAAAGAGGCTCGGCTCAGAAAGGTTAAAACCAATTAAACGGGCTTGGGCTGGAACTCTTTGCGCAATGGCTAAACCTAAGGGTTTCATCACGCGGAATCGTTCAATCCAAGGCAAACTGATTAAGGCAAAGGAGACGTAGAAACAAATCGTTCCGGCGGCAATGCGGTCAAAGCGCAAGGGCCCGCTCCCCAGCCATGCGGTTAAGAGCGCAAAGGGTATCATTAACCGAATCGAAAAATAGTTTGGACGAAAGATCAGCAGAGTTAGCGGGGCAAACAACAGTAAAAAGCTTAAGCTCCGAGTCCATAGTCCAACCCATGGTTTGGAGATGGAGCCTGTTTCTTCCCCCCATCGGGTCCAGAGGCTTAAGGGGATTAGCGCGGGCGCGATGTAATGGGGCAATTTGTTGGAGCAGAGAGAAAAAAAACCAAAAAGGCATACTGCCCATAAAAAAAATAAAAGTGGAAGACCTCGGAGCGCTTCTGAACGTTTGCGCCAATCAGCGAAGAATGCGCTGATCAAAAGAAAGGACCAGGGGAAAAGCCCCAGCAAGAGCGTTGGGGTATAGTAAATCATGGGTCCGGTATGCCCTTCCGTGCCTTGCAAAAAGCGCAGCAGGTTATCGTAGAGGAAAAAGGCGGCGGTGGCTCCTGCCTGGCGTTGGAAACTATAGATAAACCAGGGCGCAGCTAAAAGAGTGCCTAAAACTGCGACGACCGCAAAACGCCGGGTCAAGGGAAACCGGCGATGGTTCAGGGTTTCATATAGCATTAGGATGGGCAAAGGATAATAACCAATGGGCCCTTTACACAATAGGCTTAGCCCCAGAGCCGTCCCTTGCGCAACGATGTAGCAGGTTTTATTTTTTGGGGACAGTTCGGCTAGGATATAGAAGTAAAAAACCAGGGAACTAAAGAAAATAAAAAAAGGATCGGTTAACAATAACCGAAAAGTTCCAGTGAAGAGGAAACAGGTGGACAGCGCTAACGCGGATTTAAACGCTTTGTTCCGATCAGAGATCGTTCGTCCTAAAAAATAAACCAGGAGCACAGTAAAGATCCCAAAGAGCGCCGAGGGAAAACGGGCGGCAAATTCATTAGCGCCAAAGGTTAGAAAACTTGCCCGCACGATCCAATACATGAGGATTGGCTTTTCAATGAACGGAAAGCCTTCCAAAGTCGGGATCATCCACTCGTGGTTATTTTGCATTTCAACGATGGCTTGCGCGTATTCAGTCTCATCGCGGTCCCAAAGCGCAGAAGCGGTGATCCCGGTAAATAAAATCGTTCCGGAAAGAAGGATGAGGAGGCTGATATCCTTAAATATTGCCGCGCGAACTCCTGCGCTGCCCTCGCTATCAGGCTGTGTCAAAAAAATCTCTTGTGTTCCGTAATTGTCGCGAAAGCGGGAATCCTGGGACTTTGTTTCTGGCGCGCGCGCCCATTGTTTTAACAGCGCAACAAAAAATAGCCCAATCCCCGTTCCCACCGCGGCTCCGGCCGCAACGTCGGTGAAAAAATGGTGCCTGTGGAACACTCGCCCGACTATTGAGATGCACGCGGCCAAGCAGTATAGCCAAACGCGCGCTTGCGGAAAAAAAGCGCTAAAAAACGTCGCTAACGCAAAAGCAGCGCTCGCGTGTCCGGAGGGAAAAGAGTCAAATCCGTTTTTAATCAGGTTAGGTCCGATGAAATGAAACTCCGCCAAATTCATCTGCGGGCGCGCGCGGCCAAATAGGTGTTTGAGTCCTTGCACGATGACGCCGCTCGCGCTTAACGGCAAGAGTGCGGCCCAACCCACTTTTTGCCACAACGGTTTATAAATTATAAAACCGACCAGTGCCAGGCAAATGCATAAGAATGCCAAAACATCCCCTTTGCCTAAATTGTTAAGGAAATCGCCCATGGTCAAAACCAAACGCGAGTGTAAATTCTGCGCTACAAAACGATCTAAAATACCGTCTAAATACATAAGAAACTATTTTAATATTTTTCGCGTAAAATTGATATTGTGTTTTTGGCAAATGTGTTTTTGGCAAAAAAACCGGCAAAAAAGTTTACATTTCTGTTACAAATAGTTTAAGACCGTCTCTCTGATAAATCATATACTGTAAATATACATTTTATGAACAAAACTGTAGGGGGACGGGAATTTTTGTGCCTGTTGTTTTCAGCGCTTTTCCTTTGTACGAGCGTTGCAACTCCCTATACCCAATGCAGCCAAACCCCGGCATTCACATCTCCTAAACCTTTAGCGGACCAACTGGAACCGCTGAAACAACGCTATTTAAAAAACTTACAAGCTCAAAAGGGCCTGGACCCGGAGCAAGCTAAGTTGATTAAAAAGTTCGTGCAAAAAGATTTTTTTTTATTGGGTCCTTTTAAAAAAAAGGACAAAATCCTGGTCTACTATTGCGCGCAAAAAAAGAACGCTCCTGTGCTTTCTATTTTCGAGTTCAGCAAAAAAGAGAACATAGGCAACAAACATGAGTTTCTTAAGATTGGTGATTATAAGCTCAGGAATAGGCCCGGAACACTGAGCCTGGGCACCATTATATCGCTAGAGTCTGCGACCTCTCTTCTAGTTCCCAACAATTATCAGTTAAGCCGCGTAACCCAGCCTCCGGAACTCCACGAGTCCGAAGAGCCCGAAGGCCCGCTTATATCCGGGCTGATCCCAGGTTGGCGGAACTTCTTTAACAAACATGATTACCAACAACTGATCGC
Source organism: Elusimicrobiota bacterium (assembly GCA_023249835.1). Lineage (GTDB taxonomy): Bacteria > Elusimicrobiota > Elusimicrobia > 2-02-FULL-39-32 > 2-02-FULL-39-32 > JAHFBY01. The sequence goes on from JAHFBY010000190.1 coordinate 4,699, forward strand.
GGAAAATATCGTATTCCAGTCCCTGATGATGGGACTGGTTCCTTTTATCCTTGACTTGATACAGATAGATTTAGGCGCAGCCTTTATCCTCTGCTGGTTTAGTGCGAGCG
>JAHFBY010000191.1 GCA_023249835.1 Elusimicrobiota bacterium
CTTTGTCCTGAATTTCAATTGATACGTCCTTTACAACCGGGCCCGTATTGTAACTTTTCCATACATGCTTGAGTAAAACTTCAGCCATTCGGCTCCTCCCCCATATTCCCAATGAAAATTACTCATGTATTATACATAAAGACGCCTGTGCGGTCAAAATGGCTGAAAATATGTATAATGTTACCCATGTTTATTTCAATAAACTAATAAATTAAGAAAGGAGGTGAATTAAATTGAAGACAAAATTAATAATGTTATTGGCCATGGGATTGACCATTTCTTTGGGCGCGTGCAAAAAGAAAATGGAAGAACCTATGCCTGAACAAGGAACACAATCCATGGAACAGCAAGCGCCTGCATCCGAATCCGCTAACCCGGAAGCAGCAAATCAAACCCAGTCAGAAGGCGCGCCAAACGCGGATAGCCACAAAGAATAATCATCCTTGTCAACGTTTACAATATATTCAACCCTTCATTTCCTTCTACACTTGGAGGGTTGAATATATTTAAAAGTCTGTTATACTTTTTATGTGAGCATTGTATTTTTTAATTTTTCCAATCTATCGATGTCGCCGAAACACCGAAAGTTGGATTGACAGGAGCGTTTATGGGATCAATGAAAGATGAGTTTAACAGAGAAATAACTGATGCGGAATCGGCAAAACTTGCCATGGATTGGGCCTTGGAACGATCGCAATCGCTCTCCCTGTCTGTACAAGATTTAAAACAACAAGTAGATCAAAAGGAAAGGATCGTTAAACTGCTGCAAAAAGAATCCCTTGACCTGCAAAGACAAAACCAAACTATAGAATTTGAAAAATCTTCCTTAAACCAAAAGGTTCAAACCCTCCAAGAGCAATACAGTTCGATTTCCACCCAGCTATCTGATAAACAATCGGAAATTGCCCTCTATAACCAAGAGAAACAAAACGCCGTATTTTACGCCCAAAAAGAACTGGAAATGTGGAAGAAAGAAGCTCGCGATCTAAGGGCGAAGTTAGAGGCTTCCCAGTCCGGGGATTTTATCCAATTTCAAAAAGAAGTCCGCTCAGAAGAAATTGACCAATATAAGGATCAATTGCGCATCTTTAAAGAAAAGTCTGAAAAACAAAAAGAGCTCTACCAACATCAAATTGAGCAACTGGAAGAATGGGTCCATGAACGGGATGAAAAAAATAAAGACCTGCAAGATAAACTGTATGCCCTTGAAATGAACACGCCTAGGGTTCGCCAAAAGTTAACCAGCGAAATGGAACAGATGAAACTCTTAATCCAGGAAAAGGAAATGCGCCTCCTTGATAACGAACAGAAACTAACAATCCTGGAATCAAAATGGCGGTTTGCAGAGCAGAAAGCCACCGACGCCTGGGAAAAAGACCGCATGCATGAAACCGCGCAACTGGAGCTGTCTCTAAAAATTAAAAACCTTGAATCCGAACTTAAAACCTACAAGGAATCCGTAGAGCCGGAATTGACAAAACTGCAAGAGATTATTCATGAAAAAGATCGTCAGATTAGCGAAATTAAAACCAATGTCCATACCTATGAACTGGATTTAAGTCAAGCCAAATCTTCCATTCAAGAGATGAACGATATTATCAACAACTGGAAGAGCCAAGATTCCACCCACAAAGACCATATTGCCAACCTAAATACCAGCCAAGAACAATGGCAAAAAGAAGTGGATGATATTAAAAAGGCTTTGCAGGAGAAAAGTGAAGAACTGCACGAGATGAGGGAACTCGTATTAACCAAGGATGAACAGATTAAAAAACTGCAAAACCGGCTGGACGAAGCCCATATCAACACAAGAGAAACTAAGAAGTTGTCCGACGCCGCCAATTTAGTAAAATTAAACGTTGAGCCTCCTCCCATCCTAGAGGACAAAACAGCCGCAGACCCTATTAACCAAAAACCCCTTGCAGCGCGTCCAAAAGAATCTGATCCCGATCAGTCTGATTTCAATGAAAAAGTAAAAAAGCTTGAACAATCACTTTCAATGCAAGAAGAGGGCGCGGACAACAACGACTCCTACCCCTTGCCGTTTAATCCGATGGCTGCTTTGTCTCCTGAATTAACCGAAAAATTTGACCCGTCCCAATCTCCATCTGCCCCCCAAAACGCACTGGAATCATCATTAATTGCTCCCGGTGAACCGCTGCCGCCTGCCGCCCTAACGCAAAGGTCCGAAGAACATAAAAAAATATTGGTTGCCGAATATAACGAGGAAAGCCTTAACCGGATCACGCAAGTGTTAACCAAATCGGGCTATGCGGTCTATCCCACTTTAAGCGGAGACAAGTTAGTCGACATTGCGCTCGAAAAATTGCCGGACCTCATTATTTTAAACGTAGCGGTTAGCGGGATGGACTGTTATAGCATTTGTCGAGAATTAGCGAACAATATAAGCACCGAAATAATTCCCGTGCTCCTCCTTGCCTCTGACCCCTCAGCTAAGGAAATTTTTGAAGAGGCTCCGTTTCACTCCATCCAAGGGTTCTTATGCAAACCGTTCTCAGTAAAGGAGTTCTTAACAACCGTTGACCAAGTGTTGACTCAAAAAACACTATAACACATGATAAATTGGGGTAGAGCCAACGCGCGCCGGAGTTTTGGGCAAATTCTTTTATTTCTGGGATTACTGCCCGCTCTTCTGTCCCCCGTATTTTCCAAATCGAAAGCCCCCGAAACCGCCCCCCCCCCACTGATAAACGCATCCGCTTCGCCGTCCGAACCAGATCAGACCCAGTCTCCGGTTCAAAACTATAAAACCCCAATGGAACGGGCGATAGAAGTGTATAAATCAGGGAGAACTAAGGAAGCGATTGAGGCCTTTACAAAAATCACAGAAAGCGAACCGCAAAACTTGCCCGCCAAAGATTACCTGATAGAAGCCTTAATCGTTTCTACCATGGAATCATTTTTAATCGGCAATGAAGATGAAGCCTACAACCAATTAAACATTGCCATGGAGATCGCGCCCAACCCCGACTCTTTGCGAAAGATTTATGATAAAGTTAAAATGAAATATTACAAATCCCAAACCGGAACCGACACTACGGTCATTGAAAAAATGATCCCTTTGGGGAAATTAGAAAAAAAACTCATCGACAACCAAAACAAAATACTCTCCACAACTTTGGAAACTTTGAGCGGAATGGCGAAGAATTCCGAAGTCAACCGCGACGCCATTTTAAAAACATTGGGCCAGCAGGAAACCAGCTTGCGCAAATACTCTACCGGACTCTATGCCGGCGGCGCAGGCGGCATAATTTTGGCCATATTGATCGCTCTTTTGCTGACCCAGCGCTATTTGGCGCGACGGGAAAAATTATTTTTACAGCAAGGTGAAAATTTTATCCATCAGGTGCAATTGCAGACTGAAAAAGCCCTTGAACATTTTTCCCAAAAAGTCAGGTCCTTGCCGCCGGGCGCAAACGATGGCGCCGGATTATTAGAAAACAACTCGGCCTCTAAATTAAAGCGCATTGACATCATTGACTGCGAAGTGGTTCAGGAAAAATCTGAACCCGAGCAAACTAACGACCACAAGGTTATTGAAACCTTGCTGGAAGACCCTGATCCGCAAGTCCGCGCCAGGGCCATACAGGTCCTCGTAAAATATGACCAAGATCAGGCTATCCATCGCATAGAAGACTTGCTTGGGAACACGCATTCAGGCGTGCGCTTGATCGGCATAAAACTCCTGCAAGGAATTGCGACAGAAAATTCCGCTAAAATGCTGATTAAATTATTGGCGGAAGATGACGTTAAAATCAAAAAAGAGGCGATACGGGCCCTCAAAACGCTATCGGATGAGAATTTAGATGACCTGACCAAAGAAAAAATTAATATGGCGCTACAGGAGGTTTCCGATAAAGAAGGCTGGTTCATAAAATAGGGCCGAAGTCTTTTTAAAATAACGCTTATGGGCATAAAAAAAGTATTAGTCGTTGATGATGACCGTGAATGGAATTTACTGTTAAAAATGCGCCTTGAACTCGCAGGGTTTAGAAGTGAGCAAGCGTTTAACGGCAAAGAAGCCATTCAGAAAGTAAATGAGGGACGTCCGGACTTGATACTCCTAGACATTACCATGCCGGAAATGGACGGTTGGGATGTTTGCAAAGCTCTGCGCGACCGCCCTGACACCAAAGACCTCCCCATTATTATTATCTCGTCATTTTCTCAAACTGAAGATATTGAACGAGGAAAATCGTTTCGTGTGAAACATTACATCATTAAACCCTGTTCCCCCAAAACCGTGCTGCAAAACGTTTCCGCAATATTGTCTCCTCAAGGCAGTTAAACAAGCATGTCCACCAACAAGCTATTTGCCTTTGTTGCGGCAGGAATTATTTTTTTTACCTCTCCAACGCCCGGGCTCCCGGCCAAACCAGCAAAAATAAATAGCCCGCTCCAGCTATCTGAACAAGACGAGGCCTCCTACAAGAAGCTATTAGACGAAGGGTTGATGGCGTTTATGGACGATCAATTGGACAAAGCAGAAGATTTCTTTCACCAAGCCCAGGCGCTGAACCCCCGGGACGGCACTTCCCAAAGGGTTCTCTCTTCCATTAGAAAAAAAAGGGAACAACACGCGATCCAGCGCAAAAAAAACGAGATGTCCAATATAAAAAAAGCGAACCGATACATGAAAAATCAAAAATACCTAACGGCCCTAAATGTATTGGAATTAATCTTAGAAAAAAATCAAAGCCATCCGGAAGCCAACCAACTAATCGATGAAATTAAAGGAGTGTCTTCCCGCATTTCTCGTTTGGAGGATGGGCGTGGAAGCTT
>JAHFBY010000192.1 GCA_023249835.1 Elusimicrobiota bacterium
GCGCTGGACATCCTGCCCGGGGAAAGAGCGCACTATAATTTAGCGGTTCTTTATTGGAACAAGGATTGGAAAGGGGTAGCGTTTCATTTGCAATCTGTTTTGCGTTTCAACCCCAATAATCAAGAAGCGCGCGATTTCTTGATCAAAGCCCAGAACGCGTTAGCGCAACTATCAAAAAAATGATGAACCAAATGTTGAGACGCTTTTCTAAAACCTGGAGCAATCCGTTTGCCGGGTCCATCCTTGGGAACTTGGCCGCCGCTAAGAAGTTTTATCGTCGGTTTTTACAAATATTGATATTTCGGCAACTCACCCTAGTTTTTCCCTGGTGGCTGGGAGCAGTAATGTTGGCGCTATTTTCCGCGGGACTGTTTGTGATCAATGGCTGGGAGCGATCACTCTTGTTGGGCGCCCTTGTTTTTATGAGCCTGGCAAGCTTGGCGTTCGCGGCTTTAGGCGTAGTGCGGTCCAGCGGCCGAAAACCCTTTTGTGCTGCCCTTGGCCAACAATCAGATGTTTTTAAAAATTTGCTCAATGCCATTGAGTTGTCCTTGGACCCCCCGGAAGATGGAATTTCTGATGTTTTGAAAAAAAACTTGATCGTCGAGATGGATAAGCGTTTATCCGCGGAAGAGCCTGCCCAATGGATACGGTTTGATTGGTCAAGGCTACAAATGCGCGCCACTTTAACGCTTTTATCTATTTTTTTAGGCTCTTTTTTTATTCCTCCGCGCCTGCCGCTCATTGGGTGGAACCGCTTAACGCACGGTTCTGAAGCCGAGCTTTACCGCATGTTGAGCGTTCAGCCCAGAGGAGGGAAAGTGCCTTTGGGCGAGCGGTGCTCAATTATAATTACGCTTTTGCGGCAGGATACCCCTTTGCCAAAGCTTTTGGTTAAAGGCGGGGATGGATGGGAAGAGCGGGAAGGATTAAGGCAAGGAAGAGAAACTCGTTTTGTGCTGGAACCCATCACTTTGGCCTTATATTATAAGGCCAGTTGGAAAAATATGGAGAGCCCGGTTTATGTATTGGAACCCTATGAACCTCCGCGTTTAAGCGAGTTTAAAGTTAAATTGATTTATCCGGAATATACCGGGTTGCCGGCATTGATAGAGGAACGCGATCCGCAGATATACACTTTTCGCGGCACTAAAGTGGTCGTTGAAGCGCTGGCCACAAAACCATTAAAAAGTTTGGAGATGGTCACTGCCCAAGGGCTGCGGTTGCCGGTGGAGTTAATTGAAAACCGCCGCGTTAAAGTTGAGTTTACCGTTCAAAATCCATTTGAATTCTATTTTGACCTCTTAGACCTTGAAGGAATATCTTCTCTTAACAATGTGCGCTATTTAGTGGGAGTCAAAGAAGACTCCCCGCCGCAAATCCGTTTGCTTTTCCCCGCCCAAGATTTGGTAGCGGGCAAAGAGACGCGGATACCCTTTACCTATCAGGTGGAAGACGATATGGGGGTAAGCGCCGTTTACCTTCATGCGGAAAGGGTCAAAGACCGCAAAACACAAGTTTTTCGTCTGAAAAGTTACTCTCCGCCGATAGCGGAAAAAATTGACACGGAAAATTTCAGCCTTAATCAATTGCGCGCGCAGGCAGGGGAAGTGATAAAAATGAGTTTGGAAGTCAAAGATAACGACGGCGTGCAAGGGCCCAAGTCGGGTTATTCCGATTCATTTTTGGTGGAAGTGCAGAGCTATGAATTGGAGCACGCGCAAATAGAGCGCGAGCTCAAAGAGTTTCGAGACAGCCTCTTGGATACCTTGGCGGAACAGACCAAAGCGCGCGCAGATGAAGGAGAAATGAAAAAGGCCGCCGCCGCTGGCCCCGAAACTTTGGCGCAAAAGCTCGAAGAAGCCGCGCGCGCGCAGGAAAAAGTTGTCATGAAGACGCAAACGCTCAGCGATCATTTGTCAGGTACTCTCCAAAAAATGGAACGCGACCCGCTCAGTGATTTTGCTCAAGTAGAAGAACATCGCGCCATGAAGGAATCTATTCAAAACATTAAAAATTCCTTAATGCGCCAAGCGCAAAAAAAATTAACAGAAGGGAACTACCTTGAAGCGGGCCGCGTTCAGGATCAGTCCGTGGCGGAATTGGAACGGCTGTCCGCGTTGTCCGAAGAGGTTTATAAGTACGGCAAGATGAAAGATTTGGTGCACGCATCTGATCGCCTCTTAGAAAAAGGGGAACAGTTAAACCAAAAGTTAGCGGGGGAGAGCAGAGCAGATCGTGAACTTTTAAACACCTTAGAGGAAACGCTCAAAGAGGCGATGAACATCATCGCGCAAATTCAAAACCAAATGCAAGAACTCCCCCAGGAGCTGCCGGAAGAGTTTATGAATCAGCCGGAAGTTAAAAATTTGGATATGGACGCTCTCCAAAAGCAAGCCAATGATTTGAGCCAGGCTTTGAAGCGGGGAGACGTCCGGTCCGCTGTAGAAGCGGCTAAACAACTTTTGAAAAAGGCTAAGTCTGCTCGCGACCAATTAGCGAAAGCGTCGGGAGACCTCTCTTTAACGCAAGGCGAAGAGTTAAGTCAGTCCGTAGAAAAAAAATCCGGGGAACTGGAACAAATTATTGATTCACAAGAAAAACTTTTAGAGGAGACCGGCAAGTTCGATTTAAAGCGGCGCCAATTTGAGTTTGAAGCGCAGAAAAAAACGCTCAAATCGTTGGCGGAAAAACAAAAAAAAGCAATGGACCTTGCCGGCAAGTTGGCGGGAGAAACAACAGCTTTTCGTCCGCCGATCTATTTTTCCGGCGCATTGAACGCAAATGTAGTGGCGCAGTTGCCCAAAATGCAGCAGATCTATTCCGAATTAATGCAAGGTAATGCGCTCTTTTCTCAAAAGTGGTTGCCGGAGGTGTCGGACGATTTTAGCAAGCAAGCTGAAATTATTCGCAATTTCTCCGGCCTCAACGTGTCCAGCGGCGCTCCTCTGGAGGCGCAAAACGTTGCTGCCGAAGCCGCCAGAGAGTTGGAGCTCGTTGTTGCGATTGCGCAAACGGAAAATGAAATCTTAGAACAGTTGCGCGCCGGGTTAAAGAATACCGGGAACCCGTTCACTCAGCAGGAACAAGAGGATATGCAGAAGTTAGGTTCAAAACAAAACGAGCTGTCTAGGAAAACCAAAGAGCTGGGAGATGCAATTAGCGCTTTAACATCTAAAACCGCGCTCGTTGACCCGCAAGTGTTTGAGTCCATTAAGGGAGCCAAAAGCGAAATGCAAAGCGCAGGCGGTTCGCTTTCCCAAAACCAGACTGGTCCAGCGCAAGAAAGCCAGGAAAAGGCTTTGTCGTATTTGCGTAAAGGCCAAGAGTCCCTGCAAGCGACTAAAGGACAGTTGCAGAAAATGCAATCACAAAATGCCAAGTCCACGCCTTTGCCAATGATTATGCCCAGGAACAGCGGCAATGGCCAGTCCGGAATTAAGAACGGGGAGGTGAAAATCCCGCGGGCGGATGATTATTTGCCGCCCAAAGAGTTTCGCGAAGAAATTTTGAAATCTTTGCAGGAACGTTATCCTAAGTCTGAAGAGAGCGTGATTAAAGATTATTACCGGAGGCTGGCAGAATGAAGCGGTTGTTTTTTCTTCTGATATTTTTGACCGCGCCTTTTTTGTCTTCCGCGCGATCTGAACTGCTGTTAGATTTGGAGGGTGGTAAAGTTCAAGAGTTGGACCGATTGTTGGAAGACTCAAAAAAAGGTACCGAGCCCGCGCAAACCCAATACTATTTGGCGCTAAAAGACCTTTATGCCGGGGACCTTGAAAATGCTCAAAGCCGGTTGATCGGCATTTCTAGCGCCGCGTATACCTACACGGATTGGCTAAAAAATTATCTCCAAGAGGTCGTGCTTATTCGTTCGCAAATGGAAGAGGCCTCTTCCGAACATTTTGTTTTACGCGCTAAAGCGGATGAGTTGTTCTTAGCCGAGTACGCTTTGCCGGCGCTGGAAAATGCTTATGAACAAATCGGCAAAGATCTGGGGGTCTTCCCTAAAGAAAAAATCTCTGTGGAAATATATGCTGAAGAAAGCAATTTTTCCAGCGCATCGACCTTGAGTAAAGAAACTTTGGACCGTTCCGGCGCCATTGGCATATGTAAGTTTCGCAGGCTCATGATCCTTAGTCCCCGGCAAATGGCGATCGGTTACCGCTGGCTGGACACCTTAGCGCACGAGTTGACCCACTATTTAGTGAACGCGGCCAGCGGAGGTAAATGCCCTTTATGGCTGCACGAGGGAATTGCCAAATATTTAGAAACGCGCTGGCGGCTGGAACATCCTGTTTATCTTACTTCGGGAAACCGCACTCTTTTAGCGCGGGCGGCTCAAGAGGGGTCCCTGGTGCCTTTTGCCAGGATGGCGCCGTCTATGGTGTATTTAAAAGATCAAACAGAAATCGGACTCGCTTTTTCGCAAGTGTCGCACGCTATTGACTACGCAGTGCAGGACCACCACGTTTCCCTCCATAACCTTTTGCTTAAATTTGATTCGGAAACAGCCGACGCCGCGTTTCATAACGCTTTTGGCATGAGCGTTGGCGAATTTGAAGTCCAATGGAAAAAGTTTTTGGTTGCGCAAAATTTAACTCAATCCGAAGGGGCCATGCCCGACCGGATCCGCTTGGGCAAGAGGGTGGACGAAGTTGAAGAGTTCGTGAGCACGAATTTACGCGGACATATACGTTTGGGCGATCGATTCCGGCAAAGAAATAACCCGGAAATGGCGATTATAGAATATCAAAAAGCTCTGGCCAAAGAGCCCAGCAACCCGGTGGCGTTGACAAA
>JAHFBY010000193.1:0-2131 GCA_023249835.1 Elusimicrobiota bacterium
TCTTTAGAAATCTATTGCTGTCTGCCGTAGAGTTCGGCGGAGCGGAGCTCTTGGGTGAGCAAGTTGGTGACGTTGGTGATCGCGCCTTGGGGCAGAATTTGGAAGATTTGGATGAGGCCTTGACTGAGCATCTCTTGGCGGGTCATGACCAGGAGCCGGGCGTTAGAGGGAATCAGCAAGGGTTCGGGGTAAGTTCAGGAGCTCCATTGCTTTTTGGCGCAAGTTTGGATCCTCCCATCCCAGCACAAAAATATCCAAAAGCGCTTGGTTCAACCGGTCTGCAAAGGATCCATCACCTCTCGCCGCATCTTGCGCAATGCGGATCAGCTCGCGCAAAGAAAAGATCCGGCTCTCCCCAAAATCTCCTTTCCTTTGCGCAGCGGCCATTTTCCAGAACGCAGCGGCAATGGCTAGGGATTGGCTCCTCAGATATTGATCAATAACTCCATTTTTCCGTAGCACCTGTTTGGCAAAGCGCGCCAAGTTGCGGATCTCAAAAACTTCGTCCCGTTTGTTGCCGGTTACCAGGTCCTGCACTTGCACCTGATGCACCCGCTCGGTCTTGATACACCAGAGTTCCGTTGCGCTGCGGTTCGTAATGGTCCAGGAAAAAGTCCAGGCTCGTGCCTTTGGTGACGGGTGAAACCATGTAGGGTCGTCCGGTCAAAAGTGCAAAGGCCATTACCGCGTTGGATTTGCCCCGTCCCGTAGGGCCTTTAAGGATGATCATGTTTTCTTTGCGGTCCAAAGTCTTTTGCATTTCAGAGAGCATTTTTTGCCCTTTATCATCTAAAATAAAATTCGCTTCCCGGTCCAGAAAGTCTTCCAGATCCGCGCCACTTAACCGTTCTGTGATTTTGGCGTTTAAGGCGTTGCTCAAGCGAATGCGCGTGCGGTCCCGTAAAACTAAATAGCTTGCACCATTATCTTTCTCAATATAGGGTTCGGCAAGGGTTTCGGCTATGTTTGTGGTTTCTACTAAGTTGGCGTCTATATTCCAGGTTTTAATCACTAGCCGGTCATAGAGGGAGGGGTCTTGCACTTCCGCCAAAGAGTCGCTGCCTTGAGTGAATATTATCTTTAAGTTCTGGGGCAGGGAAATGAATCCTCCGGGGTTTTCCGGGTCCGGCAGCTCTCTGGAACGGGCCACTTCCAGGAGTTTGGGCCACTCGCCCGCGTCCAGAGCCTCGATGTTCTTAACGCAAAAGACCACGGTTTGGTTGGGATGATGCTCTGCCTGCTCCACGGCCTTTAATAAACCTCTGCGTTCAAAGAAAGAGGTTCCATCTCCACTTTTTGGACGTTTAAGAAGCGAAACAAAATGGAGTTGGGATCTGGCAAAGACTGCTCTACCAGCTCCCGGGCATAAGCCGCCCGCTCTTCCACTCCCCAAAATTGCAGGCAAGAAGAGTCCGCGGGGTTCATGGCCGCTCGTTCCGCGCCGGAAATCAGCGTGCTTTTAAGCAGGTAATCCGCGACTTTATTTAATAGGGAGGGTACCGGAAAAGAACGGTAGGCTTTAAGCTCAAGCGCTCCTTGCGCTCCTTCTAACCCAACCCAGCTCTTTTGCCCGGCACTAAAGCGCGAGAGCGCTTCGCCTCCTGCAGCGAAGCTTGCGCGTACGGCGGCGCTATAACCGCAAATAAAAACGCCGCCAAGAGCCCGTATCTAACGACCATACGTAAACTGGTTAAAGTTTTCATTAAGGTTGATATTTCAATCTTAAATATACCCGCGAAAGGAGGGATTTTCAAGGCCGGGGGGGGCGTTGGGTAGGGCGCCTTAGGGCAGGATGCGACAGAGCGCGCTAGATATCTTTGTACGTTTTTTCGTTTCGTCTTTTAATCTGGATCACCAGCACCAAGTCTTTATCTTGCTCAATATGATAAATAATCCTCCAGGATCCTGAGCGAATTCTGTAGAATTCGGAATTAATAAGGCGCGTAGATCGCGGGGGATGTTGGTCCTGCCGCAAATTGAGGATTCCTTGTCTAACCTGGGTTCGTTCGGGTTCAGGGATTCGTTCATAGGACTTGAGCGCTTTTTTTGCGATTTCAACGCGCACGTTTATGTTTTTCTTTTCTAACGTACGCTTCAAAATCTACCGCTGATTTTGGATTTTTTCTATGTT
>JAHFBY010000193.1:2141-4799 GCA_023249835.1 Elusimicrobiota bacterium
TTATCAGACAAGTAAAGAGTTGTTCGTATCATTTTAGTCCTCCTTTATCCTGTTGCATTAGAATAACAGTAAAACATAATTATGTCAAGTAGTCTTCGGTAACATTTTGCATGGCTTAACACGTAAGGATCCTTCTATTGCTGGCTGTTGTAGAGTTCGGCGGAACAGAGCTCTTGGGCTAAGAGTTTCAATATATCGCTTTGTTGCCTTGCGGACTCAAGTCCTACTCTGTAATTAATTTGCCAGAAGCTGGCCGCGTCACTGCCAGCTTGGGCAGGGGAGTTTTGAATAGTTAAACCCGGAATCATTAACCGGCAAGAGGGATTTCTCTGCGATCGCCTAGAGCTTGATTGATGACGACTAAATGGCCGTGGTCTTCGGAACGGAGCTGTTCATTAGCGTTCAATAGTTCAATTCCATAGATTGTGCCGTCAGGAGTAATATCAATCTGAAGTTCTTCACTGACCCTGATCGTTTCCACTTCCGCCGTTTTTTCATGGAGCTTTAGATAGGCAATGTTGTATCTCGGATCATATGTAAATTGCATCGCAGTCCTCCTTAAAAATATTTAATAATTACCGTCAGCACCAGCCACTCATCATTTTCCTTAACCGCATAAACCTCTAACTGTTTATTGGCGTATTGATTCCCTTGCCATTGCCCATTAAATTCAAAATTCCTCCTAAATCCGGTTCTGCCATATTTGGCAGGAAACTGTTCCCCATGGGTGAGCGTGGAAACAACCTCTTGTTCTGTGCCGCCTCTCTCTTGAATGCGCAGCTTTGAATGGGGATGAAATCTTATATTCATTAACTAATAACAGTATACAACAGAAATTAAGTATTTTCGAGGGGAAGTTTATTGCTGACTCCCGTAGAGTTCTGCGGAGCGGAGCTCTTGGGTGAGCAGCTCTCGGTCGCTTGCTGCCTGCCGGAAGGCGCGCTGTGCAAACATTTTGTGCATGCCCGCATAAGCCCACTGCCTAACCCCCATCGTAATTTCTCTCTCCCCTTGTTAAAAATTAGAGTTCAATGTAGAATTCAATATATAGACATCATGAGTATCTAAATGACGCTATAAAAATATAAAGGAGGGAGAAATGTTAAAAAAAATATTTACTCTGTTAGCGGGAATTGTAGCTTTCAGCAATATTTATGGGTTTGCTGAAGATTATGTCATTTATGCCCCATGGAGAACTCAAGCCGTTGTCGGCTCAATAATTTCTATTGAAACCAGCAACTCTACGACTACGGTATATTGCGCGAACACGGCTTACCCTAGACGGACGGCAACGATTAGCAACCCGTCCGCTTCCGACCTCGTAGCCCTTGTGAACAGCGTTCCCACATCAACGAATTTAATAGTCACTGCCATTCAAACAAACTCATCCCTGTGCGGGTGGACCATGATAACCGCTATACCCCCCACGCTGACCAACTCATCAAATGAGACTGTTTATCTAGATAACAATATGGGAAACACAACGGTTTCTGTTACAGCAGATGCCGCTATAACCACCGCCTATCGATGTAACGACGCTTCTACAAAATACGTAAACACTAAAATGGTCACGGCTGAGACTGGAGTGGCGATCAAGAAAAATGTATTGCCAACTAATTTCACATTAACTTACAGCGATGGATCGCAGAGCAGCGTTTCTGTTCCCGGCAACGCGGTAGACTTATCTTTGACCTTTTTTCCAGGCGCGACCCGCACTTGCACCGACAGTTCAGGACAATCCCATATCACTTACAGTTATGGAGCTAAAGTTATAAAGGTGAATCAGTGATCTGTTCAAAACCGCAATAGTAAAGAATGATCTCGTGTGCCATGAAAATAATTTAGTGGCATAATAAAGGGATCGCTGGAAAAAATTAGTATATACCTACGCCTGGATGGATAAAACGTCTTGCGCGTGCAGCTTATCCTCAATTTCTTTGATCCCATGGACGCAGATCATTTCATGGGAGCTGATCAGTTCGTAGAGTTGGATCAGTTGTATAGTGGACCCCATTGTCAAGACATTTTTATTAGCAGTCTAAGGTGATTCATTTTGTTTATCGTAAACCTTTCATTTCTTTGTTTAGAAAAGAAGAAATAGTATTCGCGTTGTTGACCCCATTTTTTCTTTCCGTTTTCTTTCTCCATTATCTGTGATAGATATTCCTCCCAATATCCATAATTAATTTTATGCGGCGATCGCTAATTGGTTTTCATAAACCTCCTTTGGAGTTTTATTCTCCATTGATTGATGCGGGCGATCGTTGTTGTAAAATTCAAAATATCGCTTTATTCCTTTGCGTGCCTCCTCCATACTTGAATAGTCCCTGATATAAATATCCTCATATTTAACCGACCGCCATAACCGCTCAACAAAAATATTGTCAAAGGCTCTCCCCCGGCCATCCATGCTAATCATAACTCCATGCTCTTTCAGAACGCTTGTGAAAGCTTCGCTGGTGAACTGCGAGCCCTGGTCGCTGTTGAATATATCCGGAGCTCTAGAAAGTCGCAACGCTCTCTCCAACGCGCTTATATGCGTAATTTAATCCAAACCTGCCACTAGTTTAATTCAAAGTTGCCACCAGTTTAAAGCAAACCTGCCACCAGTTTAATCCAAAGCTGCCACTTTTTGGCAGCGATTAAAAGGGTGGCAGG
>JAHFBY010000194.1 GCA_023249835.1 Elusimicrobiota bacterium
AGCTCTTTAGCGGCGTCGCTAAGGCTTTCTTTTAATAAATTTTTTGCCGTATCTTTAATTGCTGTGCGCACCGCGGATCGGACCGCGTTTTCAATCATTTTTTCTGCGCCTACTTTAACTCCCAACTGCGCTGCTTTTTCAACCGCCGCTTTATAAGCCGCTTGCGCCGAAGCTTGGATGATCTGTTTAGCGGTCACTCCCACGGTTTCGCGCGCCATGGCCATGGCCGTGCTCCGCGCAGCGGCAGTGGCCGCTGTTTTTATTGCCGCACCGGCAGCTGCTGATTCAAGTCCCATGGGCGCGGTGGCAATAGAAATTACGAGCATGGCAAAATTAAGGACGTTGGTAATCGCGTCGGACCCTTTTTGCGCGTCGTTAATCCAAGTGAACGCGGCAAACATCACTCCAAACGCCGCCATCACCGCCGGTATCACCACGGGCGCGGCCGTGCCAAAGGTGACTATCAGCACCGCTAAGGTCACTGCGGCAATAACCAAAGCCGCCATGATTTCCATGACGTGGGTAGCGCCAAATTTTACCCAGTCTGTGTGGCTCTCTATTTTTTTCTGGCTTTTAACATAAACGACCCCTTTTTTAAGTTTATCTTGGTCGTACTCATTTTTATAAGAGTCGTGGGACCCGTCCGTAGTGTAGTTGTATCCTCCGCCGGCAGCGCCAGACAGCGCGCCGTACTTATCATAAGTTAAAGTTTCCCAAGTGGTGCCGCCGCCTAAATGGTTTTGTTTGCTGTGGTTGTAATAGTCTCTGGTATAATTTTCAAAAGTGCTTTTCGTTGTTTTTTGAACAATGGTTCCGTTCGCGTCAAGCAGGTAAGTAACCGCAAAAGTGCCGGAAGTGGTCTTATTGTTTAAACCCGTGGTGTTCGAACTAAACCTGCCTTCCCCGCTAGTTTGTCCGTCCCCGTTTTTGCCGCCAAAAGTGCCGCCAGAAGCTACCATCACGCCGTTGTTGTCATAAGCATAATAAGTGGTAACAAACTGATGAGAGTCGGTATTGTCCTCATAGTGCATACTGCTTTTGGTAATATCTTCGTTCCCAAAAGTAAGCAGCATGATAGACTTAATTGTTGTGTCTAGCACTGGTATTAAAACATAAACTGCCATTGCTATCGGACTTAGAACAAAGATCCGCTGGCCCCAAGCTTTGGGGTCTTTCCAATTGCCGGACCACGCCTCCTTAATTGCGTTTCCCCAACCGATAAAAAAGCCCAAAAACACATAACCAATAACGTGACTCCATCTATCAATCATTTTTCCAGCGGAGACAAAAAAATTGCCCACTTTAACTGAAAAGTTTTTAATGTCGTTGCCGATCTGTTTTAATCCGGCTTCGGGGTCATTTACCAATAAAGTTGATCTGCTTTCGATATAGTGTAGGTTTGCGAGCTGCGCATCTCTTATTTTATTCGCCAAGTTTGTCCAGGTTTTTTTATCCCCTAATGTGTCAATCGCCGCTTTAATACAAGTTTTATGTTTGGAAGTGTCATTACTGTCATAGGACTCATATTTTAAGGTGTTCTTAAATTCACCGTTTAAAACTTCGTACTTCTGCACGATTCCGCCGGTAGTTTTTGAGTTATCATCCTTAGCGGCAATTTTAGTTAAGGCAACGCTGGTATAGGCGTTGTTATCGGAACTGAGCCAAGACTTTGCTTCAGTTTTGTCCTGGGATTCGGTAAAATTCGTGTCAATCCAAGTGCGGATAGAGCTGTTTTTGTAACCGCCCACAACGTTTGCGCTTTGGCTTGCCACTGCTCTGCCGCTCAAGCTGTCGTAAGCGTAATAGGTGTCAATGGTTTGGCTGTCGGTACCGCCTTCTTCTCTGGTTATGGACCAAGTGTAGGTATGGTTCTTAATCATCTTGGCTTCGTTGTTGACAATACTGTAACTTTGATCTATCTTGCCTTTGGTTTCGTTTCCGTTGTTGTCGTCCATCCAAAGTTCGCCGGTACCCACGGCGGAGTCAAGTTTACCGGTAGAGGTATAGGTATAATTGGTGGTAGTTTTTTGCGAGGATTGGCTGCCGTCCTCGTATGTGCCCGTGTTGGAATAAGATGTGTTGGTTCCCTTAGACGCCGACCAAGTGTATGAAACCTGTTGGGTAAGTTTTGCTTCCCCGTTAATAACGCTGTAGGTTTGGGTAAAATTACCGTCATTAACGTCGCCGTCGGCTTCAACGTTCATGGTGGTTCCTTCACCTTGGGTAACGCCGTTAGAGTTTTTGCCGCCATAAGACCCGCCGCTGTCAACCAAAACTCCTTTTTTGTTATAAGCGTAATAAACCGTTGTGCTTTGCGTGGACTTGGTATGGTCGCGCGCATATTCCGGGTCATCATAAGAGGCTCCGGTAGTGTCAGAGTTATCGTAGAAATAGTAGACGTCGATGGTATTGCCGTCAGTATGGTAGGTGGTGCTTTTGAGCGCGCCATCTTTATAATAGGCGACAGTGGCAAGCGTAAACACGTTGTCTTCATCGTCTGAAGAAACAACCGAATAACTTTGGCCGTTGCGCGTAATGTCGGTGTCGCTATCGGTAATGTCATCGTTAGTTCGGCAATAGTAAGTAACAATTACAGTGTCGGCGTAACTGCTGTCTTTTTGGGCAATCTGAACCCCGTCTTTTTTAACTGAGATGTAATCTAAATCCAGGGCAGACCAGTTTTGGGTTGTTTGGCCGGCCAATTTGGCGTCCCCGTTAACAATAACATAGCTCTGTTCAACGGACCCTCGGGTAACGCTGCCGTTACCGTCTTCAGAATAAGCCTTGCTCCAGGTGGTGCCATACCCTTCGGTCTTGCCGCTACTATCTTTACCGCCATAAACCCCGTTGCTTGCCACTAAGAGCCCGTTAACGTCATAAGCGTAATAAACGTATGTTTCCTGGCTGCTCGAAGATCCGTCTAAACTGGTTCCCGGCGCGCTATAAGAAGTTGAACTGCCCGCGCTTGCCGACCAGTTGCGGGTACGCGCGGTTAAGAGTTTTGCTTCCCCGTTAACTGTTTTAAAAGTTTGAAAAATTTCGCCTTGAGTGGTGTTGTACCCGTCAAAAGACCAACTTGTACCTGCGGAATAGGTCCCGTCATTTATATCGCCATTAGCTTTTAGTTCGGAAGATTTTACCACCCCGTTTGCAGAGTAGTCGTAATAGGTGGTTAGTTCCTGTTTACTTTTTGACCCGTTGGAGTACGCTGTAGGAGTATCGTAACTGCCCGACCCCTCTGAATCGCTGCTCCAAGTTTGGGATTTGCTTTCTTCCAGTTTAAAGCTGGAGGCTCCGTTAGAATCGGTAAACTTAAGGTAGGTTTGATCAATTGTGCCGCGCGTGTAGTGGTAGCCGTCGTAACTAAAAGTTTCACCGCTCCCGCTCATAGCGGTTTGCGCTAAAGTGTTTGGGTCATACTCGTAATTGGTGGTTACGCTTTGGCGGGACCACGATCCGTCTAAGTTTGTTGGAGTGTCCGACACCCAAACGTCTTTAAGCTGAACGGACACATCGCACCCTTCGCCGTTTGAGATCGCTTGTTGTTCCATATGGCCGCTGTCCGCAGTAATGTCCGTGCCGGACCACGCGCCGTCATTGTCTTTATTGCTGGTCCAAGTTTTAGACGTTGAACTGTCTAAAACAATTTTTTCGTTGACTAAAGAGTTGTTAGAATCGTAACTCGTTTTTTTAACGTAGGTTTGGTTCGTGCTGCCGGCCGAATAGTTGTATCCGTCGTAAGAGAGGTTTACTGCTTTGCCCGTTTGAGCTTGTTGACCCCATTTGCCGGTAATCGCGTCGGTCCCATAATCATAAGTTATTGTAATTTTATTGTTGTTCCAAGTGAGGTTAGACTGCGTTGCCGGAGAGTCGTAGGATCCCGAACCGTTAACGTCCGAACTCCAGGACTTGTTAACGCTTTCCACAACTTTATATTGCCGGATAGCGCTTTTATAGTCGTAGGTTTGCTCTATTGACCCGCGCGCGTAGTTGTTGCCGTCGTAAGAGAAAGTGTCGCCGCCGCCGGTAACGCCGTCAACCTCGCCTTTAGAATTATAGCTGTAGCTTGTCCAAACTTTTGTTTTTGTCCACGATCCGTCCGCGTTTTTAGCGGTTGCGGCGCTGGTTAGGTTCCAGCCCGTACTAAAACTTGTCTCCGCGCTGTTATAAGTAATGTCAAGGTTATCCGCGCTGCCTTGGTTTTTGTCCGTGTTCCAAGAATAACTGTTAACCTTTTTAATTTTGTATTGGCCGGCCTCTAAATCATAGTTTTGCGTAACAGCGGACTCAGTTATCGCGCCCAACTCGTCTTGGCTCATCGAGTTGCCAAGCCCGTACTGTCCGGTTTGTTGGCCGGTTGCGCTGTCATAAATATAGTAGGTAACGTTTTTTGACTGCGACCAGGAACCGTCTGTTTCGGTTACAATAGTGGTTTGGCTTTCAGCAAGGGCGCTAATAATTTCTGGGAAACTAACGTCAGGCAAAGCAACTTTCTTATCTTTGCCAATAGAAATACCATCGTTAATAACGATTTTTCCAAAATCAAACTTCGTTGAACTATTTTTATCCAATATAACTGCGGTTGGTTCTTCTGAACTGTTTGTACTGGAAACAGATGTAATTTGGTCTAGGCTGAAATTAAACGACGTCCCCTCTGCATAGAGGCTGGACCCTCCGTTGCTTGAGTTAGAGGTCCAACTTTTGCTGATCGAACTTGTAAGCTTTACTTTATTTAGGGAAGAATCATAATCATAATTGTTTTCGCTCGTTCCCGCAGTATAGTGGCCTAACC
>JAHFBY010000195.1 GCA_023249835.1 Elusimicrobiota bacterium
TCCGGGCCTTTATGAAACGCTGCTGCATAATAAACCCTTGCGCGCGGCCATTGTTCCTACGGCGTTGGATTGGCTGGACCTGGTTCCATCTCATATGGATTTGATCGGCGCGGAGGTGGAGTTGGTGCAGGCGGAAGACCGGCAAACCCGGTTAAAAAATGCGCTGGCACAGGTGCAGTCTTCTTACCGGTATATACTGATCGATTGTCCGCCTTCGCTCGGGCTATTGACCCTCAATGCCTTGTGCGCGGTAGAAACGGTTTTGATACCCATTCAGTGCGAGTACTATGCCATGGAAGGCTTGTCTCAGTTGATGGGCACGGTTGAACGCATTCGCGGCGCGTATAACCCGGCGATTGAAGTGGAAGGAGTGTTGTTGACAATGTATGACTCGCGGATAAAACTGGCCAACGACGTGATCAAAGAAGTGAAAAAAGTTTTTGCGGAAAAAGTTTATAAATCCATTATTCCGCGCAACGTTCGGTTGGCCGAGTCCCCTAGTTTTGGCCGGCCGGTTATTACCTATGACTTTTCGTCTCGAGGTTCACGCGCATACTTGAAATTTGCGCAGGAATTTTTGCGTTGTCAAGGAATGCCGGCGGAAGCGCTCCCGGCCTTAAAAAAAGAAGTGCAAATGGCAATTGAAAACCAAGCCAATGAAAAGGTCCAAACGGTCGCGCAAATTTCGCCAGTTCAACCATAAAGGAGAGTTTTTATGTCCATATCCAGAGGTTTAGGGCGCGGCATTGAATCGCTTATTCCGGCCAGCGTAAAACCTGCGCCGGCTCTAGGTTCCCAAGTCTTGCCCATTTCCAGCCTAAAGCCCAACCCTCATCAGCCGCGCCAGCGGTTTGACGAAGAAAAGTTAAAGGAGTTAGCAGACTCTATCCGCCAGCAAGGAATGATTCAGCCCATCTTGGTGGCGCCGGTTAATGTTGATGCGGGTTTGCCTGGAACAAGCCAGGAGTATGAGATCGTGGCTGGTGAAAGGCGGTGGCGCGCGGCCAAACTTGCCGGGCTCCTAGAAGTGCCGGTGGTGTTTAAAAAAGTTACGGGCAAAGAGAAGCTGCAGTTGGCTTTAATAGAAAACTTACAAAGGGAAGACTTAAATCCCATGGAAGAAGCGCAAGCCTACCAACGAATCATGAGCGAACATAACCTCACCCAAGAGGAATTGGCGGGCATTATTGGTAAAGGGCGGGTTGTGGTAGCCAACACGTTGCGCCTCTTAAGGTTGCCCCAAGCGCTGCAAGATGCGGTTTTTCGTGGAGATATTTCCCAGGGCCATGCGCGCAGCTTAATTACGATTAACGATGAGTTGCTGCAAAGGGAAATGGCGGAAAAAATTTTGCGGAAAAAATTTTCGGTGCGCGAGACCGAAAAGATGGTTTCGGACTGGAAAGAGGCCATTGGGTCGGGTCGAGTAAAATTAAAACCTAAGAAAGATCCCGAGGTTAGAGAAATTGAAGAAGGCTTGCAAAAATCTTTGGGGACAAAGGTTGAAATCCAAACCCGGGGCAAAGACAAAAAGAGCCGCGGCTGGATTAAGATCGCTTATTTTTCTTTGGATGATTTGAACAGGCTGTTGGATTTAATTGGAAAAAAATGAAGATTTTTTTTCTTCTTTTCTTTATCTTTTTGACGGCAACCTCAACGCTTAAAGCGGCGTTTCCTTTTAATAGTTCTGCCGTTGACCCAGTAGCGCTTAGCACCCCTTTACTAAAAGGACCGGAAGTGCAAATGGAACCAGCGGTCTTTGCCCAAAGTGAGGCGCCGCTATTTTTAGCCGACCTCACCAACCCCAATGATTTTACGCTATTTGCCAATGGCGGTTGGGACGGCAATTGGTATGTTGGTTTTAACACTTGTTGGATTCAACGGGTGGATGTTCCCAAAAATGATGCGGTTGTTCGCGCTTATATCGGGGCAAAGCTTGGCCGGATGAAAAGCATCCAAGCCTCCGGCAAACCGCCTTGGGAAAAAGTTCCTTATTCGGGAGAAATTTATATGGCAATTTCTTCTACTCCGGCCTGGAACCGCAAACAGTCCTTTTTTATTGCCAACACCTCTGACATACCTTTGGAACCGGACGCGGACAACGCCGTGCAAGACACCGGAGAGGCGCAATGGTTTTGGGCAGAAGTGCCCTTACGCCAAATAAATTTTAATGGGGCCAATTTCATTGCGCTTTGGTCGCCGAGCGAAACTTTAACTTCAGCCTCCAGCGCTCCTATCCTCGCCGCAGGTTGGGGAAACAAAGAGGTTAACACGTGGATCGTCAACGATTTAAAAGGGGTGCCGCCATCCGACCCCAAAAAGGCGTTGTCTACCCCAGTGACTGTATTTGAACCGGCGATAGCCATAAAGCTAATCTCAGAAACCAAAGGCCAAAAACCAGAGTGCAGTATTGTTAAAATTGCGGAGGGCAAACGGCGGCGCAACGATCCCGCGCCGAAAGTGGTTTGGACAGCTATTCGCGGAGAGTCCATTGAACGGGTTTGGATGGAAATTTCAGTGGACCAAAACAAATGGAGCCGATACGGCCGGCCGTTCTGGAAAGCGCCCTATATTTTTACGTTGAACGCGAAAGATTTGCCCATTGGACCGGATGGAAAAACTTGGGTTAGGGTTAAAGCTGTGGACGTGCATGAAAATGAATCGGAAAGTCCGGCAAGAGATTTATTTGCGTTGGAATAAAGAAGTAGTGTGATGAGTTTAATGAAAAATAAATTTATAGTTTTATTGTTGAGCGTGTTTGCGTTTGGCGCTTTAGTCCATGGAGCGGAGACAAGTTGGTGGAAACAGGTAAAATCCAGAAAGCGTCGGGTAGATTTTAAAACCACTGCGGTGGCGGCTGTGCGCGGAGTGAGCGAACCTTCCGACGTGGATCCGCAAGCGCGCGATTACCAGTCCGTAGCGCGGATGGAGCAAAGGGTTGTTCCAATACAAAAAATAAAAGATTTTTGCGTTGACGCCGGCACTAAGGCTATTTTAGAAATAGCTGCGGATGAAAAAGCTTTGATGGGGTTAGAAGAGGAAACAAACGTGGGAAGAGACGTGGCCGCCAACGTGATCGCTCAATTTGGGTTTGTAGAAAATGAACCGCTCACCGAATACGTTAACTTGGTGGGCCTTTCCGTGGCGCGGCTGAGCCCGCGCCCGGAAATTAATTACCGTTTTGCGGTCTTAAACACCGATATATTGAACGCGTTTGCCGCGCCGGGCGGTTATATTTTTATTACCAAGGGATTGTTGAAAATGATTGGCAGCGAAGCGGAATTGGCTGCTGTGCTTTCCCACGAAGTGGGGCACGTGGCGCACAGGCATGTTGTTAAAGAAATTAGAAAATCTAAAGTTTTGGATGCCGTAATTCCTTCCTACGTTAAAGCAGCGGCCAAGCGGGCGGTGTATATGAGCCAAGTTACAGATTTAGCGGTTAAGTTATTATGGAGAGGCCTATCCAAAGAGGACGAATTGGAGGCGGACCGGTTTGGCGCTGCACTTGAAGCGCGCGCTGGATACGATCCGCAAGCTTTTGGCCGCATGCTGGAACGATTCAAGTCTGTAACTGCCGGCAACAAGGAGCCGGACAAAGTGAAGTTGATTTTAAGCACGCATCCAAGCCTTGAAGAAAGGTTACAAAACATAGAAACATTAAACGTTCCAAAAAACGATGGCAGCGCCGATCAAATCAGAGAAGAGCGTTATAAATCTAATGTCCAAGGTTTATGAACGTCGGACCGGTCCGCTTTCCAGCAGTCTGATCAACGAGTTTTCCGGTATTGTTGGACCTAAAAATATATTAGCGAACGATGTGGACCGGTTGCTCTACTCCTATGACGCGGCGATGGACCGCGCTGTTCCCTCTTGTGTGCTTTTGCCTTTAACCTCCGCAGAAATCGCAAACATTGTTAAAATATGCCGTAGGGAATCAATTCCATTCGTGGCCCGGGGCGCTGGAACTAACCTTTGCGGCGGCGTTATTCCGCTTAACAATGCTGTTGTGATCGCGCCTACCCGCATGAACAAAATATTAAATATTGATCAATCCAAACGCACGGCTACGGTTGAGCCGGGGTTACCGAACCTTTTTTTGAATAAAACTTTAGAGTCTACCGGTCTTTACTACGCGCCGGACCCGGCGTCACAAAAGGCCTGCACCATTGGCGGCAACGTTGGCACTAACGCCGGCGGCCCGCACTGTTTAAAATATGGGGTAACAGCGCAGCACGTTTTGGGCTTAGAAGTGGTAATGCCAAACGGAGAAATAGAAGAGTTCGACTTGGCGCAAGCAGGTTATGACTTGACCGGTTTTTTTGTGGGTTCGGAAGGGACCTTGGGCATAGTCACTCGGGTTACGCTTAACCTGCTAAAAGTTCCAGAACGGGTAGAAACCATGCTCGTTTCTTTTCAAAGTTTGGAAGAGGCCATGCAAACGGTAACCGATATCGTTGCTTTTGGCATTATCCCGGCAACTCTGGAAGCGATGGACAAGATCACGGTGGCAGCGGTTGAATCTTTTATCCATGCAGGATATCCTTTAGACGCGGAAGCAGTGCTTTTAATTGAGGTGGACGGCAGCCAGGAAGTTGAGCGGCAGGTGTCCGACATTAAGAGGATCTGTGAAAAAAATGGTTCCGGTGAATTCCGGTTGGCCCGGAGCGCGGCGGAGAGGGAAAAACTTTGGGAAGGACGGCGCGGCTCTTATCCCTCGCTTGCCCGGTTAGCGCCCAACGTTTTGGTAGAAGACGGGGTGGTGCCGCGCAACCGTTTGCCCGAA
>JAHFBY010000196.1 GCA_023249835.1 Elusimicrobiota bacterium
GTTGACGAAGAATACCGGCAGATTATGATTTCAGCGCGGGAACTGTCTCCTGAAAGCCTTCCTTCCCGCATTTGGATCAACGAACATTTAACTTATACCCACGGCTATGGCGTTTGCCTGGGACCAGTGAACCAAATTTCGCCGGAAGGGCTTCCCGAGTTCTTCATTAAAGACATTCCGCCGGCCTCAAACTTTAACCTCTCGGTCAGCGAACCCGCTATTTATTACGGCGAAGCCCGCGCGGAATATGCAGTCGTAAACACCGCTTCCAAAGAATTCGACTACCCTTCCGGCGACGAAAACGTTTACACCTCTTACCGCGGAACAGGGGGAGTGCGCATTTCCAATAACTTGCTCAAACTTCTATTCGCCTTGCGTTTCGGTGAAATGAAACTCCTCTTTTCTAAAGACATTGGCTCCCAAAGCAAAATATTATTTTACCGTCAGATTCGCGAGCGCCTAAACAAAGCAGCGCCCTTTTTACAGTTTGAAAGCGACCCTTACTTAGTGATCAACCAAGCCGGGAAACTGATTTGGATCATCGATGGATATTGTCTAAGCGACCTCTATCCATACGCGGCAAAAACCGGAAACTTCAATTACATCCGAAACTCTATCAAAGCAACCGTAGACGCTTACAACGGCACTGTCCGGCTCTATGTGTCTGATCCGCGCGACCCGATTATCCTCACCTATCAAAAAATATTTCCCAAAATTTTTCATGGCCTGGAAGAAATGCCCCCTGATTTGCGCGAGCATATCCGTTACCCTGCCGCGCTAATGTCCATTCAAGCGCAAATATACGCCACCTACCACATGACCGACCCGCAGGTCTTCTATAACAAAGAAGACCTGTGGCGCGTTCCTCTGCGCACTGCCGCCGGCAGCGCAATACCGATGGAACCTTACTACACCATTATGAAATTGGCCGGCGTGGGAGAAAAAGAAGAATTTATTTTAATGGCTCCGTTTACCCCGGCTAAAAAAGAAAATATGATTTCCTGGATGGCCGCGCGCTGCGACGGGCCGCAATACGGTAAACTTTTAGTCTACAATTTTCCCAAACAAAAACTGGTTTATGGCCCGCAACAGATTGAATCGCGCATTGACCAAGACGCAGAAATTTCCAAACAACTGACGCTCTGGGATCAAGGCGGCAGCAGGGTCATCCGCGGCAGCATGCTCGTGATCCCAGTGGACCAATCCCTGCTGTTTGTGCAGCCGCTTTACCTGGAAGCTTCCGGCGGCGGTCTCCCCGAACTAAAAAGAATAATCGTTGTTTACGGCAACGTGATCGTTATGGAAGAAAACCTGGAGCTTTGTTTAAAGTCCATTTTTGGAAATCGTCCGGGAGAGTCCGGCTCCGCGCAAAA
Organism: Elusimicrobiota bacterium; assembly: GCA_023249835.1. GTDB lineage: Bacteria > Elusimicrobiota > Elusimicrobia > 2-02-FULL-39-32 > 2-02-FULL-39-32 > JAHFBY01. The sequence continues at coordinate 1,374 of JAHFBY010000196.1, forward strand.
GAGCGGCGCGCCGATTGTTTCCGCCAACCTTAAAGAACTAGCTCGGCAGGCGAACGAACATTTTTCAAAAGCGCAACGCTCTTTAGGCAAAGGCGATTGGTCCGCGTTTGGAGAAGAAATGCGCGCGGCCAGCGACCTCATCAAGAGATTGTCCAACGCAAAATAATCAATGAAAGCGCGCAAAATAAATATCATTATGCGATTAAAAAAAATTTCCTTGTCAAAAAAGATCTTTGTCCTTTGCGGGGCGCTGGGAATGGGAACGATCTGTTTTACTTTTTTTATTTCCAGCGAAGAAACCGCGCCGCCTCAAGTTTCCACAGAACCGGCAAAAACAACTGCGGCGCTAGATTTAACGCCCAAACCCAAGGAAGTGAAAGGAATTCATTTGAGCGCTTGGATAGCGGGCGCGCAAAAAGCGCGTCTGCGAATTAAAAAGTTGTTTGATGAAACGGAATTGAACGCCGTGGTTATTGCTGTTAAGGAGTATGAAGGCGAAGTTTATATTCCAGGGGTGCCTTTGGTCACGAAATATGGGCTTTACGTTAACGCTATCCCCGACCTTGCGAGTTACATCGCCGATTATAAAAAACGGGGCATTTATACGATCGCCCGGATCGTAGTTTTTAAAGACACTAACCTAACCAAAAAGAGGCCGGACTTAGCGGTAAAGAAACCGGATGGCACGGTTTGGACCGATCACCGTGGTTTTTCTTGGAGCGATCCTTATAGTAAGCAGGTTTGGGAATACAATTTTTCCATTGCATCAGCGGCGATCCAACTGGGTTTTAGCGAAATTCAATTCGACTACATCCGCTATCCTTCTGATGGAGATTTAAAGCTCTGCCGTTACTCCTTCCAACACCATAGCGCCAGTTCCGCGGTAAATAATTTGAACGCCTTTATAAAAGAGGCTCGCGCTCGATTTAAACCCCTGGGAGCCAACCTTTCAATCGCCGTCTTTGGACTCACCACATCGGTTTCAACTGATATGGGCATTGGCCAAAAAATTGTGAACATGACCGAATGGGCGGACTTTGTCTCCCCCATGGTTTACCCTTCGCACTACGCCAAGGGCGAATATGGGTTGCCGGACCCAAACTCCGAGCCTTATAAAGTAGTGGCCAAGAGCATGCGCGACGCCCAAAAAAAACTTGGCTCTGACTCTGTAAAGCTGCGCCCTTACTTGCAAGACTTTTCTTTAGGCCACAAGTACGGGCCAAAAGAAGTGCGCGCGCAAATCTTAGCGTGCGAAAACAGCGGCGTTACTGACTGGCTGCTTTGGGACCCCAACTGCCGATACACCCAGACCGCTCTCAAGTCAAAGAGCGGCGTTTTAGACCCCTTGGCCCAAGTGCCGGACGCAATGCTGGACCGCGTCAAAGTTAGTTCCAATACCGCCGCAATACCGCCGTCTACGGAAACCCCTACCGCGCCCGAACTAAAAAAATCTACCCCATAATTCCCCGCTCGAGCAACATAAAACAACATTCTCTAGTGGCCTTTAAACTATTCTATTTGATGTGAACTTTTATATTGACATGCGGTTATTTTACGCGGTATAATGACCGCATGATAAATAGAGCGTTGTCCCCCACTTTGGCGCTATCTAAAAAGAGCATCCTGCTTTTGGGTCCCAGACAAACCGGCAAATCCACCCTCATCCATAGCTTGAACCCTAACCTAACTATTAATTTAGCTCATGAACCCACTTATTTAGATTTTTTGAGCAATCCAAGGCAATTGGAGCAACAACTGGCCCCGTTCAAAGGGAACATCTCTGTTCTTATTGACGAGGTTCAGCGCCTGCCCAGCCTACTTAATACCGTTCAGGTATTGTTGGATGATCCCAAAAACAAAGTGAAATTTTACCTTACCGGTTCCAGCGCACGCAAATTAAAACGCGGACATGCCAATTTGTTGCCGGGCAGAATTCATACTTACAACTTGAACCCTTTAAGTTGTGGAGAACTCGGATATGCGTTAGAAACATCCAAGGGTCTAGCTTACGGCACTTTACCTGGAGTTTGGGTGGAAACAGATCTTAGGACAAAAGAAAAAACTTTGCGGTCTTACGCCGCTACCTATATAAAAGAAGAAGTTCAGGCTGAAAATCTATCTCGGAATTTGGAAGGCTTCGCCCGATTCTTAAATATAGCCGCAGCTTGGTCCGGTCAGTTCTTGGACTTGGCCAAACTTAGCTCTTTAGCTCAGATCGCGCGACAGACTGCTGTGCGGTACTTTGAGGTATTGGAAGAATGTTTAGTTGTGCGCAGGTTCAACGCATTTTCCGGCAGTTTGGTTAAACGCATGGTGCAACACCCCAAGTTTTACTTTTTTGATAACGGCGTTTTAAATGCTTTGCTCGGAAATTTCACGGTTTCTGAAGACAGGATTGGGAACTTATTTGAACATTTAATCTACAATCAAATTATGAATGAGGCCGGTTCGTTGGACAAAGATATTAGCGTCACGACCTACCGCACGGAGCATGGGATGGAAGTGGATATGATCATTGAGCTAGAAGGAGAGGTTTATGCGGTGGAAATAAAAGCGTCCAAATCGATCCATACGCATCAGTTGCGCGGCCTCGAAAAGTTTCGCGAACATTATGAAAAAAAACACCGCTCCATTATTCTTTATCAGGGAGAAACGATCAAGGAAATTAACGGTATACATATTTGGCCCTGGCAACAGGGTATTTACAATATTTTTAATCAAGGGAATTATGGACAACTCCCTATTGTTTAATTTCCGGGATGGTAGCCCTGCTGCTGTTTCATTCTTGATTCCATATTTTTATGGAACAATTGCACGGCTTTTTCCCGCTCTTCCGGCGGGAGTTTCTTTATTTTTTCAAGCAGCACGAAAAACGCGCTACATCGACAAATAGGCGTTGCCGATGATTTTTAGCTGAACCCGTCCAATGGCGGGGTCCCACCGCTCTGCTACGGGTTTAACGACGCAGCCTTCACGAATGTGCCCGGGATAAAGCAGGGATTGGCCTTCCGCGGTCTCGGCAATGGCGTCTTTATGGTACTCCCCAACTTTGATGAGCGGAACCCAAGGTAGATTTTTGCCAATTGCTTCCCGCGCTGCTTGAAACGGGACCCACTCCTGATCCTTAAGCAAATCAAAAATAGCAATGTTCACTTGCCCTTTTTTTGCGCCGTACCTTAACTCTTGGACCCGCCCGTAAACTTCTCCATATATCGTGATATTTGGATTGTTTTTCAAAAAATCCATGATTTCGGGATGCGCTCTCAGCGCTTTCCACCAAGCGTTGGCCTCGCTTTCTTTTTTCCATTCTGATTTTGATCCGGCCCAAAACCGATTTTGGGAGAAACACCACCGTCC
>JAHFBY010000197.1 GCA_023249835.1 Elusimicrobiota bacterium
AAGTTTCGGAAACTTTCTGTTTAATGAGCCGAACCTCGTCAAAGAGGTACCCCACGCAATCTAAACTGACTAAAAGAACGGTTTGGTCGTTAACATTTAGTACCAGGGCCCGAGCCCAATTGTCATTTTCAATTCCTTTGGCAAATCGTCCGCCGTTGTTGCCGGCCAACCAAACCGGGTCCCAGACCCCATTGTGATTAGAATCTGCAAACGGTTCCCCCAAATCGTAGGCCCCATTTTTATTGGCGTCGGTAAAGGTCTCAACTTGGGGAGTGATTTTAATTTTAGATGCGCCCGCTTTAAAAACCGCTGCCTGACTATTGGCGCGGGCAAAGAGGAAGGCTAGGCTAACAAATGAAATTACTAATTTTTTTTTCAAGTTCGTAATTTATCCGGCTGTTCCAGGAAAGACCGTAGCCCACACAGTGTTCACTCCGCAATGGACCAGGGCCGACACCGTGGTTTTGCCGGTTTTCCAATAAGTAAAACCATAGAATATTCCGGCAATTGTTGCAAGGTAAACGTACCGCCAATCGGGCGGATTAAAGTTATTGTAATGCGATACGCCAAAAATGACGGAAGCTATAATCAGGGAAACCGGAAAACTCGCTCGTCCAGGAACCCATTTTTGCAGCAGGTTTTGAATGATTCCGCGAAAAAGAAGTTCTTCCGGCAAAGCCACCATGAAATAAATTCCAAACAAAAGTTTAGCGAGCTCCGCAACCGAAACATGAACCGCAGAAGGGTGGATAAAACCAATGGAAGTTCCTAAAGGAACCAATATCACGGCTAAGATCAAAAGCGCCGTTAAGGCTGTCGCTAAATCTTTTAGTTTCCACATGAACGTATAACCAATGTCTGGAAGATTGCGGAGCACAACAAACAGATAGATTCCAAAAGCAACGGCGGCAAAAGGCAGCGCGGGAATGGTTATAAAATCGTTAACAACAATGTCAAAACCACTGAATTGGCTAAACTCAATGGGCAGCCATAACAGGAGCGTCACCGCTCCGTCCCGCCAAGAGACTTCCTTACCGGCAGGAGCATGGACAGAAAAGAAAATTGCCATACCAAAATACCAAATGAACAACTTTACGGTCAACGCCGCGTTGAAATTTTTATAGACTAATGCGGGCAAAACATAAAGTAAAAGCAGGTAGATGGGAAACAACGACTTTTTCCATAAAGTTTTGCCTATCCAATCGCGCAAAACCTCTTGAAACGCGCGCGCGCTTAAACTCACGCAAGGCGCGAGCATCAAGGCGAACGGCAAAAACCCGCAAATGAATTCACGACTAAAAAATTGGATATGCACCAAACGGTTTAGTAAAATAGCGGAAACTCCCAAAAGGAAAAGAAGGACTCCAATGGCAATCTTAAATTCTCTGTCGGTGCGCAATCGATCGATACTTGAAATCAGCATAGAAATTATCTCAATTTTATTTTATATCTGGTTTTTGGAACACCACTCGCCGGACGCCGTGCGCGCGATATTTTTTTGGGCGATCTGCGTGGGGTTCCCCATCTTTTGCATTGCCCGCGAACAAAACCGCTTTCCTGAGTTCAGCCTGGACTGGACCAGCATGAAAAAATCGACTAAAAGTATCGGCGCGTTCACTTTGATCTCCACTGTCAGCCTCGCGATCATTGGACTGGCTATTAACAATATGCGTTTTGACGAATTCTTTTATACCCGGCTTGCTGAATACTTTTTCTGGGCCTTTCTGCAGCAAGTTGGGGTGCAAATGTTTTTAACCCGCCGCGCGCAAAAAATTTTTAAGAACCATTATGCGGTAAGCGGGTTAGTGGCGACGGTCTTTGCCTTAATCCATTTTCCCAACCCACCGCTATTAGCCTTTACCTGGATCGGCGGTTTTTTCTGGTCCTACTCTTTTCAGAGTGTGCCCAACCTTTATACTTTAGCCATCTCGCACGGCTGGTGCGCGGTGATTGCCTATTACGCTATTCCGCAATCCTGGATCCACCATTTGAAAGTGGGACCGACCTACTTCCACTAGGGCAAGGGTTTAGGCGACCCGCTTTAACCGCGGACGAGCCGGAACTTCATCGCGTTCCAGCATCACGTCAATCATGCTGCGAAACGCGCCCACAATGACGTGCAGCCACCCGATGACGTGGGCGGCAATGGACCCGATAGCCGCGATATTGGCCAAAAATTCAACTTTCGCGGGCCCTAAGGCAAAGGCCGCGCCTAAAAGAAAAAAGAGCCCGCCCACGCCAACCATATCATAGGGCTTCTTCCTAATCTCATAGCCCGCATATTTAGCAAATAACGGAGCAGAAAGACAGGCTACTCCCAAAATAATGGTTTCGATCATGCGTCTCCCCCTTTCTGGTCTTTCTAGCCCAAGGATACCGAAGAAGTATGATCTAGCACAGGCCGGTATGAGTATAACCCCAACGCCTTCCATTTTCAAGAGACCCTTTTGCAAGAGAATTAATTTTAAACCCCTTGCGCAAAAAAGCTCTATCTTATATATTTCCTTTAGGAAGACGCTCATTATGAAAACCTTGCTAATCACCATCGCTTTGGCAACAGGCGGATATTTTGCATATCAATATTTCAATGCGCCCTCTCCGGCCTATTTAGCGTACCAACAATTTGCCGAGGCTATGACAAAAGAAAACTTCCCGGGCGCCAAGGCACTGGCCACGGGCCCCAAAAAAGCAGAGATTGACGAACTGCTTAAACCCCCGCCGCCGGAACCGGCTCCTAAAGTCGCGGTCGACCCCAACAGCATTGTCGGCCTTTGGCAAGCCTCCATGGAAGAAGCCAAAAGGGAAACCCACCGGTTGAAAGATGAGTTTATAAGAAATATACGTGAAATCGATTATGAATTGGAATCCGAAGCAGAAGGGGCGCAAAACAGGGTCCTTTTGACCGTGGTCCAAACCGTGCGACACGGAGGAACTGCAGCCTCGGGCGGGGGTCTTGCCTACAAGTTCCGCCACAAAGTTGAACTGGTCCAAGAAGGTGAATCCTGGAAGGTCTACTCCTTTAGCGAAACCCCTCTACCCCACTAAATTCATTCTATTTATTTTTTAACCCAATTTCCGTCTAAACCGGAACGCGGAAGGTTGGGGATAGCGTGCGGTTTTGCGCGCTGGTAAATAATGCGCAAGAGCACCAAATATAACGGCTTTTCCGGCTTATACTCCATGCCCCTTATGAGGGGCGACTGATTCGCCGTATTTTATAACGGACTTGCAGAAGTTTCAATTCTTCTAAACAAATCGCTTGAGCACAAACCTGTTCAATATGAATTAGCGCACATTGCCGCTCACAAAACAGCAAATGCTGCAAAGCAGATAGGGGAAGGAGATCGTCTTCCGTGTACACTAAACGCCATCAATACTTTTATTTATTCCGGTGTCTACCAATTTTACTTGCGATTCTTTTTGTTTCAAATAGTTATGGGGGGAAACGATTGGCCTTTTAAGGCGTTTTTCCAAGGCTTTGCGCGCGTTGCCCGCAATACTACCTCCGGCACGGGCGTCCGCTTTAAGTTTTTTTGTGCCCTGCGAATTTTCATTACGATGAATTTCAGTAGTTGATCGTTCGCCCAACATGGTAAAGATCAGCTCGAAGTCGTCCATATGATCGCGTAAGTTTTCGCGCTTTAATCCCTTTAGATCTTTGTATTCGCTGGGCGTAACGCCAAAAGCGGCTTTAGATATTTGCGCGGTTAAAATCTCATAGTCCCTGCTTTCTCTTGCGCCGCGCTTTTTCCATTCATCGGTTAACTCCTCGCGTATGGCAATGCCCCGCATACGTTTTTCTATCCAATCGTCGCTATACCCTTTAAGTTTATAGATCAAGCGGGTCCGTTTTGTGGCAAGTTCAGGGTTTTCTATTTCCTGGACTCGTTCATAGCCTACCTTTGCCAACCAACGTTTAAAGGGTTCGGCTTTAGGGGAAGGGACTGATTGCACAACGCGAAACACGCCTTCGGTATTGGCGCAATCCGTTTCATACCTTTTACCATCAGGAGCCTCCAGTTTCAGTCCGTGACAAAATGTCACGACCTCGCTTCCCTCATCTTTCAACCTCTGCTTCATCTTCCTCCAATATGAACCGGCATCAACGCTTTCAGCAAGCACTCCAACAATATCAACAATGGAAAACCACCAGTCATTTTGGACTAGAACCTTTCTAATTTTACTTCCTTTAAAAACAGCTATTTTTGTCTCAATTTGCATTAATTTGCTCCCGCTCAATCATTAAAATTGCTAAAATGCGAAACTACTTTGATCTAGAGACACCCCGGAATGATGTCCTGCAATAGCAAGTGCGATGGGAATGCCCTTTTTCCCAAAACTTTGTGGCTACATATTGTCCTTTTGATGGACAACAATAATGTGTCTCTACACAAGGCACTTTATCTACTTTTGATTATAGATTTTATAATGACGGGAAGACAACAAGCTCGGGCATTTAACACTAGGCGGCGTGATTATTAAAATAGATTTATTTTTTAACCCAATTTCCGTCTAAACCGGATTGCAAGAATTTTTTTTGCACTTCAGCAAACTCGGTTTCAGAGATGACAGGCTTGGATCCTTCCAAAGGGATTTCATCGTCTAAAGTCACCCAGGAACGGCAACCACCGTAACGCGGAAGGTTGGGGATAGCGTGCGGCTTTGCGAGCTGGTAAATGCGCAAGAGCACCAAATATAACGGCTTTTCCGGCTTATACTCCAT
>JAHFBY010000198.1 GCA_023249835.1 Elusimicrobiota bacterium
GGCAATTGAGTTCCCCAGCAATGTTCCGCTACACGAATCGCGAAACCGCGTACTTTTAAGTCAGCAATCTTATGGTGCGCTGGAAAAGCTTTTGCTCGCGTTGGTCCATGACCCGCGAGCGCTGGAGCATCCCGGGATTTTAAACGGCGTCAAGGCTGTGATGGATAAGCTTAATTCCGGCGATCTGCACCCGGACCGAATTGATCCTATGATTAGAGATTCCCTCATCGCTTTAGGGGCCAAGCGCATTAAAAGTTTTGACGCCGCCGATAGCGGCTGGCAAGTCTATACCTTGCCTTTACAGAACCGGGTTTATTTAGAGTTTGGTAAAAATATTGTTTTAGACACAGAGAGCTATGAGCAGGGGGAAAGCAATGAGTTAATGCTTTGGCTGTGGAACCTGCGCATCAACCCCGACTCCGTGGTGGGGTATGGCTACGAAAAAAAAAGTAAAGGACGATTACAGGCTCAAGCGCTAGTTCCGGCTAAAGGTTTCCAGCAAAAGGAAGAGCGGCAAACTTATTCTCCAGCGGTATATTATGTGCCTGACAATGAGGAAGAAAGGGAAAATTGGGACGCGATTTGGAGCAGGGTCCATAGTGATCCTTGGGTTAATTCTTTGTCCAAGGGAAAAAAGCAGTTGCTTATCAATGACATCTACTATGAAATTGTCCGTCATCCGTTTTTGAAGTCTGAGCATATAATCGGCCAATTTTTGCGCCATTATAAAGGATTAGATGATTGGTTGGTGGCCAACAAGTTGGATTATCCTTGGACGAGCTTGATCAGTTTGCTTTCCCTCGTCTTCGCGCCCAAGTCAGCCTGGCAAAATATTGTGGGAGATAGAATTGTGCACATTTTTCCTAACCCTGACGGGACGCAGTCTATTTATTGGGGCGCTGAATTCTTGCGCCGGGGCCGAGAGATTAAAAAGCTCGAATTAGAGGAAGACGTTTTGGTCTTTACGGTTAAAGAAGACGACAACACCCTTTCTCTATTCATGGGAAATGAAAAAGTTGGCGGCGGTTATATGGAAGTAACTCGCCCAAAATTGTTTGATGGAAAATTAAAGTACATGGCAGTAACCCAACCTTCCGGCGGAGCAAAGTTAAGAGAAGTTTATTTTAACGGTCAAAACCTGGGCGCGCAAGTGCAGCGGTTAATCTCAGTGCGCGGCAAGCCTGTCTATGTCAATAAAGAGCCGAACGGTCGTTATTCCATTTATTGGCAAAACCAGGAGGTGGTAGGTAATTTAGCCCGTATTCCCGATCTATATGAACATCGGGGACAATTGCTTTATGTTGAGCAGTCGCGCAATGATCAAAATGAAAATATTTTCAACGTCTCCTCCTGCGTCCAGGAGCCTTCCGCGGGCGCGCTGGTAAGGGCCAATGTAGCGGTGATTATAGGTGATGAGCTTCAAATCATAACTAATCAGGCGGAAGAGTGCGCTTATTTGGTCAAGGAAAACAGTGAATTTTATCTGTATGTAAATGGTGTTCAGTTGGCGCAAATAGCAGATCAGCAGAGCAATCATGTTGTTTTCGTAAATGGAAAAATAGCCTACGTTAAATGGCATGAAACCTATTTATCGGTTTATTGGGGTGAGATGCGCATGGAAGAAGAATTTAAGGAAGTTAATTATTTAAGAGATATTGGAGGCAAGCTGTTTTTTGCCGGAAAAAGTTTGGAGACGGGGCTGTGGTCGGTTTATTGGGAGGGGATTGAGTTGGTCGGGGGATTAGAGAGTGTGAAAAACGTTCAGGACGTCAACGGATACCCGGCGTTTGTTGGGCGCTCGAGCTTTTTGCACGGATGGTCGGTCTATTCGCGGGGGAACGTTCTGGTAAAGGGTAAGGAAGAAGTGAGGGATATGCGCGTTATTAATAAGCGGTTGTATTTTACAGCGAAAAGAGAAGATGGAGCTTACGATCTTTTTTGCGATGGACAACTGATTGCCCAAGGTGTGGAGCCAAACTATTTGCGCGCTGTGGGGAATAAGATCGCCTATGTTGAAAAAGGAAAAATTTATTTGGGCGTCATCATGGATCAAGAACAATGGAACGTTAATAATTTTGAAAATTTATCAGTGAATTCGGCACAATTGGAATCTTTACCTGAATTTACGCGGTACGTGTGGTTGTTGCTCCATTGGCAAGGGGGGCGCGATCAGCTCTTAAAGTTACTGCCGTTGGCGCATATAATAGATTCGTCTCAATTAGAGCGAATGGATGCGGAAACTGTAGAAATGATTTTAAAATTTATCCAATCCGTTGCTGGGGACAAAAAAATCGTATCTCGGTTTAAAATGTTTATGCACTTGTCCCAAAACTTTATTACTGATGATGAGGGGTGGCGCCTCATGGTTAGGCGCTGGCTCGATGTTTTGCAGCATGAACGGGACAAAGGCGCAGAATTAGAAAACTATTTGGGAATGGAGCATGAGTTCGGAGAGGTTCACGTGCGCGGTTGGGATATGTTGCGGCCGGATTTTAAAACAGGAGATTTGCCCCATCATTTGCAGGGCGTGGTCCTTTATTTGCGCGGTTTAACCGGAGAACTTTTGCCCCAGCAAGAGGGTGGAGATCTTGAGCCGGGTCGTCCCGCGTCGGTGGAAATTAGGGATGTGCCGCTAGCTTATTTGACCATGGCCTCCAATGAGCTGATCGCACCTCAGGAAGCAGATTATGACGCTCTGCGTAAGGCGCAGTCCGTTTGCGCAGGTCCGGACGCGCGCATGGAAGATTATGCGGTCTTGCTGCGCGAAATGGAGCGTTTGGGATACTCTTCCGCTAGTATGGACGAGCGCATCCGATCCACCATTGAAGGGCAATCAGAAGGATCGATTTGGATTCGAGAGCTGATCCAAAATAGTCGTGACGCGATTCGCAAAGCCAGGCGCGAAGGCAGGCTCGTGCCCAACGCCGGGGAAGTCACCATAGAAAGTTACCGCACTTCCACTGATTGGATTGTCAGCGTTAAGGATCCTATTGGTATGAACTTTGCCCAACAAGCCCAGAAGCTTTTCCCAGTGGGAAAAAGCGACAAAAGCCTGGTATTTGATGCGGGTAAGTTCGGTCAGGGTTTCTACACTTTATTTCAAGATCCCTTTGACCAAGCGCGCATCCGTACGGGCGATGGTTCGGGTAAAGAGTGGATATGTTGGATCGAAAAGGTTGAAAGTCGGCTGGTGATCCGGCGTTGGGTGGAGTTGAAAAATTCCGATTATAAAGGCACGGAAGTGCAAAGGATTGTCCACTTAGAGGGATATGAAGGGAACATTTTTTTGGAGGCAGCCGCGCTCATGAAGGCAGTTCATCAATATGCGGGCGCGGTGCGGGACGTCCCTCTTTTTCTTAACAAAAAACAGATCAACCCTCCGCTAAAACTCGTTGGTTCCATGCACTTGGGCGTGTTGGGTGAAATGAAAATATATGAGAGCAAGGACAAAGTCATGCGCCTTATCCAAGACGGGCTCTTAGTGTCGGCTCCGGAGTTAATGTTAAAGATTCTGGGGCTTTTGCCGCCCTGGATGCGGCGGCTTTGGGAAACCGAAGGATGGTTGGTAGAGTTACCCGCGCGAGTGGAACTTTCGCGCAGCCGTACCGACATTCAAGACCCCGAGGCCCAGCTTTTGCCCCTGCTTAAAAGCGCGATTTTATACTTCACCAGTCAAGCGGCGGTGCAGCGCCACTTGCTATTGGGTTTGGATCTTCTCGGAGTAGCGCAAGATTATGGGAACCTAAGCGACGCGCAGCTTCAGCTCCGGCAATGGATGAGCCCGGTTGATATAAATAATCTCAATCGTGGTTTATGGCAGTCTTTAGACTGGTTTTATTACGCGGAACACCCCTTGTCTTTGGGTCGGCTTTTAATGGAACTCGAAGTCGAGGTAGGAAACAAGATATTGTCGTTGGCGCAAGTGCGAATAAAGGCGCAGACCAACTTTGCTCTGCTTCCGGTGGAGGGGGTGAACGTTCGGGTGCAGGAGCAGTGGTCTATGTTTAACCAGCGGGCTAAAGAAAAGATCGTCCAGCACATAACCCCAAGAAAAGATTATACGGACCAGGAAGTAGAATTTGATCCTGCTCTAAAAGCGTTTGCAAAGCTTAACCTAATTTTTATCCGCATATTGTTGGCCAACGACCCGAACCTCAGCGCAGAGGAAAAGGCAGTCCCTTGGCGGATCCATTTCTATTCTGAACATAATTCCGTCAACGCCTCTTACCAAGATGATCAAGTCGATGGTGAGCGCCATATTTATTGGAACTTGAACAACCAGCGCGGCGTTGTCGAGCGGTTTTTTAAGGCCCTGCAAGGAATCGGCAACCGGGAAAAAATCATGAAGGACTTTTTTGATGTTTTTGTCCATGAGTACACCCATGCTGCTTCCGGTTTAGGGCACGATGCGGATCACGAGATGGAGGGAGGTTTTGGCGCTGTGTTGGTGCAAAACTTGGAAAGCTTGATTAAAGCCAGGCCCAGTCTGGAGTCTATTTTTGCTGAAATCAGCCAGGAGATTCTGGAAACCGAAGAAGATACGAAAAGCGAGACGGAGGAATCTTTACGTGAAGATTCTCCATACAAATATGCGCTTTCCCCCAGGTTGTGGGGTTGGATGCTGGAAACCGGTTGGGCGAAGGCGCACCCCAAAACAGCGGTCGCGATCTGTACTCTGCTCGAAACGCTTTTGATTCTGGCCCTGCCT
>JAHFBY010000199.1 GCA_023249835.1 Elusimicrobiota bacterium
GTCAACCACCTGCCGGTGGGCATACAATCCTATTTTAGCCATAAGGAGTCTATTGCCATTGTACCGGAAGCCGGGGAAAAACAAGCGAAAAGCCTTGGCCAAATTTTGCGCAAGGTGGAAAAAGAGTCCATCATGCGCGTCCTAAAGGAAACCAACGGGAATAAAAAAAGAGCTTCGGAAATTTTAGATATGGACTATAAAAGCCTTTTGGCAAAAATAAAGTTATACAACGCAGATGAAGGGCAAACCAATAACCTTGCATGACTAACCCAGCCAACGGCCCGGACTTGGAAAAATCACAGCAGCGGATCCTCGTCATTGACGATGATTTGGAGTTGTGTCAGGTGATTGTCGATACTTTGCGCGAAAACGGGTACAAGGCTATTTTTGCGCAAACTACCGAGGAGGGCTTTGACCGCGCGATCAAAGATCCTCCGAACTTGATCTTAACGGACTTAGAAATTCCGCAAATGGGAGGGTTCGTGCTTTGTAAGAAGCTGCGCGCTCACCCGGTCACTAGAAACATACCCATCATCTTCATCACCGTGCGCGATTCTCAAATTGATCAGCAAACAGCGTTTAGCTTGGGCGCCAATCAATACATCACTAAACCTTTTCGCCGCAGTTTCCTGCTCAAAGTAGTGGCAGAGTTAATTGAGTCTAGTAAACCCAACGATTGGATTTACCCCGAAGAACAGGCGCAAGAGCCTAGCCCAGCGGAAGAGTCGGAAATGTTTGAAGCCGACGTTGATGAATCAAAGGCGTCGCAGAATATTAAGGACATGATAAAAAAAGAGGCGGACGTTAACGGCAAGGCAGGGCCCGCAACCAATCAAAAGGATCAAGGCCAAAAGAACCAAGAAGACGCTTTGATTGAAAAAAAATTAAAAGAAAAGGCGTTAAAAAATAGCGTTGATGAAAAAACCCCTTTGGCTAAACCTTTAACCTCTCAGGCAACCGCTAAAAAACCCGATCCCCAAAAAGCCTCCAAACCTTTGGTTCCGGGAAAAGGCGCAGCACAACCGGCTAAACCCGCTCCTTTGGCAAGCGTTCTCAAAAAAAATGCTCCTCCCAAACCTCCTTTGGCCCCCTTGCCCGCGGCTAAAAGCGGCCCTAAGGAAAGGAAGTCGTTCATCGGGTTGATCGGCAGTTTGATTTCGGGGCACAAAATTATTTTTTCAATTCTACTTCTGCTCATTTTAGGCGGCGCGGGTTTCGGAGGTTTTAAATTTTATAAAAACTTCACTTCGATAAGGGACAAGGTGAAAAAAGCTTCGGAATCCCAGGCTCCGGCCGTTGCGGTCAACGTCAAAGCGGTCCATCCCGCGCCGTTTCAGGATATTTTGTCCGCGGTTGGGACCGTGGCCGGAGGTTCGGAAATTGAACTGCGTTTTCAAACCGAAGGCAATTTAAGGTCGCTCAATTTCACCGAAGGCCAAGCGATAAAGTCCGGCGACGTCATTGCCCAGTTGGATCAAACCCAAGCGCAAATTAAGCTGGAAAAGGCGAAATCCGAATATTACCGTTATGAAAAACTTTACGCCTTGGGAGGCGTTGCCAAAAGCGCCATCGAAGAGTCCAAACTGCAAATGCAGTTCGCGCAAAGCGAACTGTCAAAGACGGTTTTACGCGCTTCGCAAGCGGGTATTTTTGGGGATAAAAATGTGGAAGTGGGAGAATTCATCACGCCTCAAAAACGAGTTGGGACTTTGGTGAGTTTAGATTCCGTGATCATTAAAGTCGGGGTGATAGAAAAGGAAATCAATAAAGTTTTTCCCGGCCAGGCGGTGGTAGCCGTTGTGGACACTTATCAGGGAGTGGAGTTTAAGGGCAAAGTCGAAAATATATCTCCGCTGGTCCAAGGCCAGTCAAAAACTTTGACCGTGGAAGCTCGTTTTCCAAACGACGGTAAACTGTTGTTGCCCGGAATGTTTGCGCGCACGAAAATTGTCATCCATGAAGAAGACAGCGTTATCGCTGTTCCAAACGATTCCCTGGAAAAAACCGCGGAAGGGTATCAGCTCTATATCGTCAGTCAAGACAATAAAGCGGAAGCGCGCCCGGTGGAAGTGGCCTACGTCTCTTTAACGCACAGCGTGATCTCTTCGGGTTTAGAGCCGGGAGATCAGGTCATTATCCAAAAACCGCAAGAATTGGAGGCAGGGTCCCTGGTCAAGGTAGTAGAGGTAGAAAACGGAATTTCAGATGTGAAATCTGATTTAAAAGGGGAGTCCCGAGAGGAGCCTAAACCATGAAACTAAGAACTAGATTCGCCCTATTTTCAATGTTTTTAATCGGCATTGTGGTCAGCGGCACGAGCTATGCCACCCTTTATTTTTTAAAAGCGTTGGTCCTGCAAGAGATCAATAATAGTCAAAAAACGCTTTTACAAAATTTAATGAAAGTGTGCGAGGAGTCGCAAATCACGCGGGACGATATCCTCGCTTTCAACTACGTTGGCTCCTTAAAGAAGACCGTCAAAGGTATCGCCTATGCTGTTTTTGTGGATTCCCGCCGCCAAATTATATTAGGCGAAAGCGAGTTGCTCGTTTCTGTGGCCGGGGAACCAAAAAAAATCATGTCGCGAACAGTGGACCCTAACCAGGCGGAATATTTTGTTCTTCCGGGCGGTAAACGCATAATTAATTACGCTGGAGACGTGGCGCAAAGCCAGGGCAAGGTCGGCACGGCCTATTTGGGTTTTTATGAAGATAAAGTTCAAGAAAATATTCAAGAGTCCGTCAACCGCATCAAAACGATAATTTATTATGTGTCCGGCGGGGCGGTTCTTTTCGGCATCATTATTTCACTGATCTTCGCGGTTGGTTTGACCCGGCCCATAAAAAAGCTTGCCGAAGGCGCGCAAGCTTTAGGCAACGGCAATTTGGATACGCAAATTGACGTGAAAAGAAATGACGAGATCGGTATTTTGGCAAACGAATTTAATTCCATGGCGGTAAAACTTAAGGAGTTAGACGAACTTAAAGACGCGTTCGTGTCCAGCGTTTCACATGAACTGCGGAGTCCCTTGGCCGCAATCTCGGGCTATGTGGAGCTTTTGACCATGAAACCATTTAACCAACTCGTGCCCGAAAAAGCGACCAAAGCGTTGAACATAATTCAAGAAAGTACCACCCGTTTAACGCATTTCATTAACGACGTTTTAGACGTGGCTAAAATAAAGGCGGGAAAAATGGACATGCACATGGTCTCCTTTGACGTGCATGCGACTGCGGAAAGCGTTTTTAGCCTTTTTCGGCCCTTGTTTGATAAGAAAAGGATTAAAGCTGTTTTGGAAATAGATCCGCAAATACCTCTAATTGCGGCGGATATAGAAAAAATTAGGCAAGTGGTCACAAACCTTTTATCCAACGCCTACAAGTTCACTCCGGACGGCGGGAGCATTACCCTTAGCGCCATAAATGCGGTTAACGGCAACGATTGCATAACTATTTTTGTAAAAGATTCCGGAATTGGCATCCCCAAAAAACATCAGGGCCTTATCTTTGGCCGGTTTCAGCAGGTTCCGGGCGCAAAAGACAAAATTCAAGGTCCCAAAGGCACGGGGCTTGGACTAGTGATCGTCAAAGGCATTGTGGAAGCGCACGGCGGAAAAATTTGGTTTGAAAGCGAGGACGGTCAAGGAACAACCTTCTACTTTACGTTGCCGGTTAAAACAAAAGTGGGAAATCAAGTTGTCCTCGCAAAAACGCTTGCCTAAGTGCGGGAAAACACGCGCACTCTTCTAATTTGCGTCCTCCTTCTCTTGGGCCTCTCATTTCTAGCCTTTACCAACACTTTCAATAACGAATTTTTACTTGACGACATGGACTATGTCGTTAATAACGAATATATCCGCAACTGGCGCTATATTCCCAAGATGTTCTCAGAAAACCTGATCAGCGGCGCAGGTAAAAGCAGCAACTATTATCGGCCGTTAATCCTTCTCGCCTATACCCTAGGCTACTCGCTTTGGGAATATAACCCCATGGGGTATCACCTTTTGTCCATGCTCTTCCATTGTTTGAGCACAATCTTATTGTTCGCGTTATTATATTCGTTGCTTGAGTTATGGCCGGTGGCGTTTTTAAGCGGTCTCCTGTTCGCTGTTTTTCCGGTATATAATTGCGCGGTCACTTCCATTGGAGCGTTGGGTATACCCATGGGCACCGCGTTTCTTTTAGGAGCTTTACTCCTCCATTTAAAGCGGCAGGACCTAAAAAAAAGCCGAAAAGCAGGCATGTTAGAATGCGCGTCCTATTGTTTGACTCTTGCCGCCTGCCTCTGTAAAGAGACTTTCGTCATCGCGCCGGGCTATATTTTTTTGCTGCATTTTTATTTTATCTCTCCGGTTAAAGAGTTGAGCGCGCGGTTTAAATCAGCGGTTTTTTCCAGCCTTCCCTACTTAATGATCACCGCGTCCTATGTTTGGGCGCGATTTACATTTTTAAAATTTGGCGGGACCAGCGGCCTATATCTTGAGTCAAGCGCTTTTACCAAAAGCATGTGGGTTCGGTTTTGCACTTTTATGACGGTATTGTTGGAATATGCCAAACTATTTGTTGTTCCTGATCCCCTGCACATGGAACGCGCCTTAATCATGCCCGTTTACACTTCTCTTTGGCACCGGCCGGTCCTTATGGGATTTGGCTTCTTTATAATTACGGGGCTCATTGTTTTTGGCTCTATCCCTTTT
>JAHFBY010000200.1 GCA_023249835.1 Elusimicrobiota bacterium
GAGTGTTTAGGGCGGTTGCTCAATGTTTTAGGCCAACCCGTGGACTATATGGGACCGATAACAGCTACTCAGGTTTCCCCGATCCATCGTTCCGCGCCTTCATTCACGGATCAGGAGACGACTCCGCAAGTTTTTGAAACCGGCATTAAAGTCATTGATTTGCTCGAACCTTACATGAAAGGCGGTAAAGTTGGACTCTTTGGCGGCGCCGGGGTTGGCAAAACCGTTGTTATCATGGAGCTGATCCATAACGTGGCGATGCATCACGGCGGCGTTTCCGTGTTCGGCGGGGTAGGCGAGCGCACGCGCGAGGGCAACGATTTGTGGTTAGAAATGAAAAAATCTAAAGTTATTGATAAAGCGGTGCTGGTCTATGGCCAGATGAATGAGCCTCCCGGATCCCGGTTGCGCGTGGCTTTAAGCGCGCTCACCCAGGCTGAATATTTCCGGGATCAAGCGGGGCAAGACGTGTTGCTGTTCATTGATAACATCTTCCGGTTTACCCAAGCCGGTTCAGAAGTTTCCGCGCTTTTAGGACGCATGCCTTCAGCCGTGGGATATCAGCCGACCTTGGCTACGGAAATGGGCGCTTTGCAAGAGCGCATTACTTCCACTAAAAAAGGTTCAATTACTAGCGTTCAGGCCATTTACGTTCCGGCAGACGACTTAACCGACCCAGCGCCCGCCGCAGCGTTTGCTCATTTAGACGCAACGACCGTTCTTTCCCGACAAATTGCTGAGTTGGGTATTTATCCAGCGGTGGATCCTTTAGATTCTACTTCCCGCATTTTGGACCCAAAAATTATCGGAGAAGAGCACTATAACGTGGCTCGTTCCGTGCAGAAAGTGTTGCAGCGCTACCGTGATTTGCAGGATATCATTGCCATCTTAGGTATTGATGAGCTTTCCGAAGAAGATAAATTGGTCGTGACCCGCGCGCGTAAAATTCAAAAATTTTTCTCCCAGCCTTTCTTTGTAGCCGAAGAGTTTACCGGCACGCCCGGCAAATACGTTGCTTTAAAAGACACCATACGGGGCTTTAAGGGTTTGGTGGAAGGTAAATATGACTCGCTTCCGGAAGGGGCGTTTTATATGGTGGGCGGCATTGAGGAAGCAATTGAAAAAGGACGTCAGCTTCAAGCCTAACAAACAGATATGGCAAAAATCGCGTTAGATATAGTAACTCCGGAACGCAAAGTATTGTCCGTGGAAGCGGATTTTATTGTGTTGCCCGCTTTTGCGGGCGAGTTGGGCGTGTTGCCCGGACACGCGCCGCTATTGAGCCAGCTTGCTCCTGGACAGTTGCGCATACGTCAAGGCGAAGAAGTGCAATTCTTTGCGGTTTCCGGCGGTTTTGTTGAAGTACAGGACAACAAGGTTTCGGTGTTTGCGGAAACAGCGGAAATGCCGGAAGAAATTAACGTGGAACGCGCGCGTTTGGCCAAAGGACGAGCCCAAGCCGCGATTAATAATAAAGCGAGCACTCCGCAAGATTTGGCCGCGGCTCAAGGCGCGTTGCGCCGCGCGCTTATCCGTTTACGGGTATCGGAAGGTTTGTCCAGGATGAAAAAGAAAATGTATTCATAAGGCGGTTTTCTCAAGGTAAAGGTTTCCTATTCATGACTATACGACTGCACCGCGGCAACCCTCTACGATCTTTAATCTTAGCCATACATTTTGTCCTATTATTAGTTCTTATATTTTTATCCCCAATCCAAGCGGCATCGAAACGCAAGTTGGCGAAAGCGGAACGATATTTGAAAGAAGGCAATTTCGTAAAAGCCTCTCAAATTGCGTCTGAAATAACGCAAAAAAATCCGCAAGAGTTAGACGCCTATACCATCCAAATCCAGTCGTTGGTAGCGCAAAAAAAATACACTGCCGCTGAACATGTTTATGATGAACTTTTGGTTGCCACTAATTTGGATTATCCTCCGGCGTTGTCTTCATTTGCCTGGGGAATAATCATTCAAGCCTTTACGGATAAATCTTTTTTTGTGCGCGGGATCGTGGCGGACGTTTTAAGCGAAGTGGGCGACGTTCGGGCAAGCAAGCCGCTACGATTGTTTTTAAAAGATGAGTTTGACGTAGTGCGGGTGCATGCAATCGAGTCTATGGCCAAACTCAAACTTAAAAAAGGCATAGAATTTCTGACCCCGTTAGTGAAAGATAAAAGCTACCTGGTTCGAACTGTCGCGGTGGAAACCCTTTATCGTTTAGGAGAAACAACTTATTTGTCGGTTCTCTTTGAAGATTTAAAAAACGAATCTTTTAACGTGTGCGCGCGCGCAGCGGAAATATTGGGTAAACTTAAAGACCCTCAATCTATTCCGCAACTAAAGAAAGCGTTGAATGATACTAACGCGTCTGTTCAGGTGCGAGTGGCAGGGGCGTTGGCCTCCTGCGGGGACACGGACGTAAAAAATATTTTAGTTTCTTTCGCGCATAAGGGAGAGTGGCCTGATCGGGTGCATGCTTGTGAGTTCCTGACTGCTTTAGGCGAGGAAAAGGTCGCTTTGGAAGTTTTAAATTTAGCGCTGCAACAGTCCGATTGGAAGTTAAGAGTTCAGGCATCCGACGCGTTGGGCAATAGTTTAGTGCAAGCGGCGTTGCCAACGCTCGAAAAAAAGCTGAAAGACGATCGTTGGGAAGTGCGCTTTGCTGTTGCCCAGGCCATGGTTCGATTAGGAGACCTTTCGCAAGTAAACGTTTTTCGTCAGCTTTTAGAGGTGGACGACGGCGAAGTTAGGGCTAACTCTGCCGGAAAACTGGGCGCGTTGGGTTCCGACAGAGATTTGGCAAACTTGCGCCTCTGCCTGAAAGATGTGGACGGTCGAGTTAGAGTGCAAGCGGCAAAGTCAATCATATTAATTCGTTCCCGCGCCCATCCGTAAGGGCACATGCAATGTGCCCCTACGGCGGTTGACAAAAACCCATTTTTGCATTAATAAATAACTGTGTTCATTTATTAATGCATCATGCATGAACTTTTAGCTTATCTTTATACAATTTTTGGGATAACTCTATTATCCATTGCCATTTATTTCGCTATTCGATTTTTAGCTTATAAACGTTCCTTTCCGCTGCCGCACCAATTTGATTTCTTATTTATCGTTTTAACAATACTATCGCTATTTTTGACGTCTAGCCAAATTGGTCCTTTAGATGGACTGATCAGCATCAAGGTCATTACCTGGACCCACTTTTTAATTTATCTGCTCACTTGGTACCTCTGCATCTTTATCATTGATCAATTCTTAGTCTCTTACTTTTTGATTACGGTTATGAAAATGCCGGTTTCGCCCCCCATGCGGCGCGTGATCGTTCTAGCTATTGTGTTGTTCGCCATCTTAATTGGAATGCAGAAAATCTTTAATATTAACCCGTGGGCTGTTTATACGCCAACCGCGGCGCTTTCTTTAGGCATTGGCTACGCGCTTAAAGACGCGTTCCAAACATTTTTTGCCGGTCTGGCAATTTCTCAAATAGTGCGGATTGGCGATTGGGTTCAAATTGAATCGGTGGAAGGAGAAGTTTTAACTATTACCTGGGCCCGCACCATTTTACAGACTAAAGACGGCGACCATGTATTTGTGCCTAACGTTGAGTTCCATCATAAAATATTTAAGAATTTCACTTATCGCAACAAAAATCACCGCTGTTTAATTAAAATTCGCGCTGGATACGGTGTTCCGCCGCTCAAGGTTAAGGAAACTTTATTAACGTGCGCCGAAGGGGTGCCGGGCGTTTTACTTGAGCCCGGGCCGGACATCTATTTGCCCCGTTATGGGGAATACGCCGTTGACTATGCGCTGGTATTTTGGATTAAAGAGTATTCTCAGTGGTGGGAAATATCAACGCTTGTGGCTAACCGCATTTGGTACGCTTTTCGCCGCAAAGGCATTGATATCCCCTACCCCATTCGTACGTTGCGCATGAGCAAACATGACCCGGTTTATAAATCCGAGCAAGACATGGAAAGTTTATGGTCAAAAATTGATCTTTTTCGCGTTTTGTCTCCGGAAGAAAGCAAGTTCTTAATGGAGAGAGCCCTCAAACAAACCTATTTGTTGGGCGAGGTGGTGGTTCGTCAGAACGATTTTGGAGGTTCTTTTTATTTGGTGCTCAGCGGAAGTTTAGAGGTGGTCCGGCGCACCAAGGAAAGCAAACGTATCGTCATGGGAAAACTTGTTGCCGGCCAGTTTTTTGGAGAACTGTCGCTATTAACCGGAGAGCGCCGCTCAGCCACAGTGCAGGTGGTGGAAGACTCTGAACTACTGAGGTTGGAAAAAAATGATTTCCAAGAAATTTTACGCAAACGGCCCGACCTCATGGAAAAGTTGGCCGAAGTTTTGGTATCGCGCCAATCGTCGATCAACGAACTTACTTTGCGAGCGGAAACAAGTTTGCCCGGAACTTCCGCAATGGAAAAAAGAAAAAGCACCGTCGTGCAAAAAATAAAGGATTTTTTTAACCTCAAAGGGTTTTAAAAATGATATTAATGTTAATTAATCACATGGAGACACTATGAAAAATCGTTTGCGTTTGAATAGTTTTTTGCTTGCCTTGGCAACGTCCATTATAATCTTAGCGCTTTATTGGATACATGCGTTTGAAGATATTGAAAACAGGTCCTTAGACTTTCGTTTTAAATTCCGCGGCTCTAAAACCGTGGTTTCCCCGGTAGTGGTG
>JAHFBY010000201.1 GCA_023249835.1 Elusimicrobiota bacterium
TTCTCCGTCTAAAGCCGTGCGCGAACTTAACTTGCCGCAAAGTTCCGTGGAAGAAGCGCTGGCCAAGGCCGCGCGATTTTTTAGCGATCGCGGTTACGTGAAGGGGTAGTTCCATGCACATCGGCATCCTTGTCCCGACTCCAATTGAAGCCAAAAAAATTCTGCGCGCGCTGCGGTTTAAAAAAGTTGGTTTGCGGCAATACCTTGTTTTGCGGCAAAAATGTAAAATTAATTTAACGGTTACTGGGGTTGGAGCGGAAAATGTTCGGGTTGCGTGTGAACGTATGCTGCGGCAAGAGACGGGTATAAACGTTATGGTGTTAGCGGGGTTTGCCGGAGGGTTAAGCGAAAATTTGCGCGTCGGCGATATCGTGTTGGAAAAAACATTGAGCCTAAAACAACGAAATATCCTGCAAAAAGTTCGGTCTCGTTACGACTATGAACTACATTACGGTAAAGTGGAGTGCGTTAACAACATCGTGGCTTCGCCCAAAGATAAGGAATCTTTAAATCAGGCGGCCGGAGCCATTGCCGTGGAAATGGAAAGCAGCGCTTTTTATGAAGTGTGCGGGCGCTATGGGGTGGAAGGAGTTATGATTCGCGCAATAAGCGATTCTGCGGCGCAGAGTTTGCCGCACTCGGTACAGTTTACCGACGCTTTTGGACGACCCACTAAAAAGTTTTGGCTCGAATTTATTAAACGTCCCGGCGATTGGAAAAAAATCGGACGATTGGCGTTGGCCAGCCAAACTGCCGGAACCCGGTTGGCCAGATTTCTTAAATGTTATGTGGAGGAGTTTTTCACTACAATCTAATTATGAACCGCAAACCAATGCTGATTAACCGAACAAAATACCCGTTCTTTATTGTTTTAGCAGCGATCCTTTCAGCGCAGGTTTTTGTCGGTTGTTTCACCTGGCGGTTGATGATGGGTCAACAGGAGAAAATAAAAAAGATCGTAAAAGTGGTTGCCGTGGTTCCGTTTGCGTGCGAAAGTGAAAAGGTGAGCGAAGAGATTACTAAAGGTTTTATGTTGAACGTTACCTCCAAGCTGGAATCGCTCAACGAAACGGATTTTAATGATTATGTCGCAAAAAAACAAACAGAAATGCAAACGCTGCTCAGTCGCGGCGTGCGCATTGACTCGGTAAATAAATTTGATCAGGAGTCAAAACTAAAACGCGAAAACGAATTTCTTTTTGCAAAAAAGTCAACGGGTATGGACCCTAACCTTTTGTCGGAGGCGGCTGTTGCCGCGCCTCCATTAGGCTCTACCGAGTCCGTTGTCCCCATGCGGTCATTGCCGCCAATACCTAGGTTTAAGTCTTTGGTTAGCGTGGTTGACAATCAAAAATTTCGCCAGAGTTTATACGAAGACTATCAGATTGATTACGTGGTCATGGGCAGCGCCAAAAAGCAAGACCTTTCGGAAATGGAGTTTGGAAACCTGGAGACAGCGGCTACCGCATATATGACCATCGTGGACTTGGCCACGGGCGAAATTCTCGCGGACGAAAAATTTGTGCAGGGTTATTTTGAGATCGTGGCGCCCGATAGAATCGGCAAAAAATTTGCAGGGGTCCTTAATAGAAAAATTAAATTAATCGATAAAGAAAATAAAAAAGCGCAAAAAAATATGGCGGAGTAACATTGCTAGAAAAAAACAAACCCGGCTTTACCTTTTAATTGGTAAACCCGGATAACCGCCGTGGAATTCGTGAAACCGGAACCTTTTCGAACGGTGGCTCTGTCAATAAAAATTCTTAAATCATGCCATTCGTAATCCGCAAGTTCTTTCACTAATCACGTTTTTACATTGCCCGGAACCGGAGCTTTTACAAAAATAAGGAGTTCATTCTTTTTAGGCATAAAACCTCACCGCTAAAAATACGGCCGCGGATAAAAGTCCAGCTAATGGGAGAGTTGCCGCCCATGAGAGCAGTATATTTCTGATGACCTGCCAATTCGCTTTTCCGCTAACTATTCCAATTCCAAAGATCGACCCGCAAGTTACGTGCGTGGTGGAAACAGGCAGGCTGTAAAGGGAGGCCAGGATAATCAACATTGCCGCGACAAGGTTTGCCGTGAACCCCTGCCCGTGGTTCATGGGTGTAATCTTTTGGCTCATGGTGTATGCCACTTTGCGCGCGCTGATTAAACCTCCCAGGGCGATCACGATTCCGATTCCAAAGAGAGCATGTTGGATTCCTAAAAATTGAACGGCCAAGAGAAGCCCTGCAATTTTTGGAGTGTCGTTCAACCCGCGGGCAAAACTGACGGCTCCCGCGGTCAAATAGTGCGTTTTGCCCAACACTTCTTGCGCCTCAATGCCGGCCACAGTTCCCAGATATTTGGTTTGACAGACATCCATTTGGGCCATCGTCAGAGTCAGCCCCGTGGACTTGAGAACCGCGGTACCGCCGGGCGTTATCTCAACAACCTCATCTTTTCCATCCAGGCATAGGCAAGTCGCTCCATTGACCCCGCACATTATTTTTATCTTTTGAAACGCCGGATAGATGGCCACTGTCAACAGAACTGAAATGATCGGCGACAAAAGAAGGGGAAGCACGAAACTGTTGGCAAGCCTCTGGAATTCCACGCTGTGTCCGCTGGCAAAACCCGCACCAACGAGACCTCCAATTAAGGCATGGGTTGTAGACATAGGCAGGCCCGTGACGGTAGCAATAAAAACAATGATTGCAGCTCCCGATGCGACAGCAAATAAAAATGTTGGCATTTGCAAGACTGCCGCAGGGACCAGCCCTTTTCCACTGAAAGCCGCAACCAATCCATGAGAAAGAAACAACGCCGCAAGAGATCCCATGAGTGTCGTAGCCGTCGCCCAATAGAGTGCGCGTTTATAATCCGTGATGCCGCTCCCGAAAAGGGTAGCCACTCCTTTAAAATTATCATTAGCTCCGTTGACGTAGGCTACAAACAGCCCCGCTGCCAATATAAACACTTCGGTCGGCATCATTATTCATCCTCCTGAAAATTGCGCTCTTGTCCGCATTCAAAACCTAACTGTTGCCGAAGATTTGGTTCAAGACACATTCGTTGCTTTTTTTCATCAAACTCCAGCCCTTCGCGCGTATCCAGCAGCTGCCGGATCACCGATGCCTGGGTTTTGGCTCCCGCTATTTCAATTTCCTGAACCGGAGCGGATTGAAGCTGCGAAACCAGACCGAAAAAAAGCAAAAGAAAATAGGGCAATGGATGCGGTGTAAAATTACCGTTTGTCATTAATGGTTGCGGGCAGTAGCCGACTTTAGTCAGCCAGCTACTGCCTTTTTCATTTTCTATTTCTTTACAGGACACATGGCATTTTGAGAGTCGTAGGTAAACCGTGGTTTTCCATTGACTTTGTGAATCAACACTTTTTCCATAGACATTTTTCCGTCCGGTGAATGGCTGGCATAGAAGTCCAGGTCGAGCTTGTTTTTGCCGCCCACTTCTTTTAAATCTGCGCAGGCAAAACAAGTTTTGCCCTCATTCAACATGCAGATTTTATTCTTATGGACTTTGACCAGCTCCAGCTTCCAATCCTTGTTCAATACGTCATCGTGAACCTTGTAGACGCTACCCGTGTTTTTAGCCGCGGAAGCGATATACTCTTTCACGAATTTTTCAAACTCATCCTGATTGGATTTCTGCTGAGCGGCCGAATCCTTTGTTGACTGACCATTTGAAGCGGACGAGGTCGGGTGTTCTGGGTGTTCACCGGAAATTCCCAACCCCCATACGCTAAGGATCAAACTCATGGTGATGAATGCTGCTTTTCTTTTCATTTTTGTCTCCTTTTTTTGTCTTGACGGGATCTGTGTCAAATGTTTTTAAAATGCCGTTCCAATTTAAAATCATTGAACGGTTTCCCGTTAATTTCGATGTAAGGCTTGGATAGATAATTGAGAGGCGCCCCTTTTTGCTTCGGAGAAAGTTCAATCTCTCTGCCCGTACTTAAGCAGATTCGGTGGACATCCAAATGCCCAAAAAAGTATTCTGCTTTTTGGGGATTCTTCCATGCCTCAGAAATATCCACCGGGATCCAGCCCTTCCCTTCGATATAAAATTCCGCCCAACAGTGATAGGCTCCGGACGGCTCCCCTTCCGGGCTTTCCGGAAGCGAAATTCCCATTTGAAAACGGGCGGGTATACGACTCGCTCTGGCTAAAGCGATAAATAGAGAGTGGAAGTCCGTACAGTTCCCTCTACCAACGTCACAAGCATAAATAGAGTCGCCTCGCCCCCAATCCGTTCCGGATTTGTCATATCTCATGTGGTTGAGCACATACTTATAAATAGCCCGCGCCTTCACCATGGGGTCATTGATCCCCCGGGTTGCTTCCTCAGAAATTTTACCGATTTTATCGTTGATAATTTCCAGCCCGCGAGGGCTAAGATAATCTGAAGGGAGGATAGCAGTTTTTACATCATCGGACGAATCTTTCTCGGCCTCCAACCCGCGCTGCTCTTTTCTGATAATTTTGTAAAAGGCGCTTATTTCTATGGCGTCCCCTTTTATTGGAGATTTTGGTTCAAGATAAATCATTCGATTGCCGAAATCCTTCTCCTCTGTAATGCGATAGGAACAAGGCGATTCCAAGGACAGAAGCTCCGCGCGTTGATAGAAATCATTTCCCGGAACCGGTATCCAAATC
>JAHFBY010000202.1 GCA_023249835.1 Elusimicrobiota bacterium
AATGGCGCGAAGCACGTAGGAAGCCAAAGTGGTGCCAGAAGCGCAAGCCGAGCCCGTGGAAGCGGCAATGCCTTCAATATCCATCATCACTATGCAACCTTCTCCTTCAATATATTCAAAGCTTATGTTGGTGCATCCGGGCACTCGGCGTTCTAGATCTCCATTCACGCGGCAGAGAGGCACTTTATTGATGATCCCGTTTTCGAGCTGATCGCGCAGTTGGCGGACCTGTTTTTGATCGTGGATTAGGTCGCGCTTGGCAACTGCGCAAGCAGCGCCCAATCCCACTATGCCGGCAACGTTCTCTGTGCCGGCGCGGCGATTTTTTTCGTGGTGACCATGAAACAAGGGATGCATTCGAGTGCCTTTACGGATGTAGAGCGCGCCCACTCCTTTAGGTCCGTAAAATTTGTGCGCGGATAATGATAAGAGGTCCACTCCCAGTTCCTGCACGTTAGTGGGAATTTTTCCCACAGTTTGAATGGCGTCGGTATGCAGCAGCACGCCTTTTTCTCTACAGATAGAGCTTAGTTCTGCAATCGGTTGGAGAGTGCCCAATTCGTTATTGGCATGCATGACGCTGACCAAAACGGTGTCGGGACGCAAAGCGCCTTTAAGCGTTTCGGGATCAAGAATACCGTTAGGGGCCACCGGCAAAACGTTCACCTGCCAACCTTGCTTTTCTAGATATTCACAACAGAATCGCACGGTGTCATGTTCAATGGAAGAAATAATAATATGTTTTCCTTTGCCCCTTTCCGCGGCGGCGTAAGCCGCTCCTTTAATTGCGGTAGTGTCAGACTCTGACCCGCAGGAAGTGAATATAATTTCGTCCGGGTCCGCGCCTAGGAGCAATGCCGCTTGATCGCGGGCTTCTTCCACAGCTTTTCTGGTTTTTTGTCCAAAGGAATGTATGCTGGAAGGGTTTCCATAGAGTTCTGTGCCGGCGTTCCAATAGGGGGACATGGCTTGGGCCACTTCCGGATGGACCGGCGTGGTGGCGTTATGATCGAAATAAATCATGGGTTTAGCCACGGCCCGTTTTTTCCTTTAATAGTTCAACGATCTGTTCCGCCGGCACTTTGGTTTGGCTTTGCTCAACTAAATCTTTTAATGCCACCACGCCTTCTTGCATTTCATTTTCACCAATTAGCACGCAGTAACGCATGCCCAGGCTATTGGCTAAACGCATTTGCGCTTTTAAGCTTTGTTTGTTGAGAGCCGCTTCTGCCCACAGACCATTTTTTCTCAGCGCGGATAAAATTTTAAATGCCGGCGCTTGCGCGAGCGCGCCCAGCGCCGCCACAAACGTTCCGGGTCTAGCCTCCGGCGCGGTTTGGCCTTTCACTAAATTCCAAACTCGTTCTAGTCCCATGGCAAACCCTACCGCAGGCGTGGGAGAGCCGCCCAAGGTTTGCACTAGTCCGTCGTAGCGTCCGCCCGCTGCGAGCGCGTCTTGAGATCCGGTTTTGCTGGTCGGAAAAAACTCAAAAACAGAACGGTTATAATAATCTAATCCGCGCACCAAATGGGGGAGGAGGGTGTAGGAAACTTGAGTTGCCGCTAAAAGCTGAGATAAATTTTCTTGATGCGCGGCGCAAGGCGCGCAAAGGTAATCTAGTGTTTTAGGCGCAGCGCGCAGTTGTTCACGGTCTTCTTTACAGTCTAAAACGCGCAATGGATTGCGTTCCATACGGCGGCGGCAGTTAGCGCAAAGTTGTTCTTTTATTTCATTTAAATATTGAACTAGGGCTTGCTTAAAGGCAGGCCGACAATCCGTGCAACCGATGGAATTTAAATGGATTTGAAATTCGGTAAGGCCGGCAGCTTTTAGGATGTCGCTCATTAAGAGCAAGGTTTCGGCGTCGGCAGAAGCGTCGCTGTTGCCGAAATATTCGCACCCAATTTGGACGAACTCGCGGAGCCGCCCGGCCTGCGGTTTTTCCGCGCGAAACATGGGTCCGATATAAAACAGTTTAACCGGGCCGCCTTGTTTATCCAGCGAATGTTCAATATAAGCGCGCACAGCCCCGGCTGTTCCCTCCGGACGCAAACAAAGTTCCCGCTCACCCCGATCTTCCAGGGTAAACATTTCCTTTTCCACGATGTCGGTAGTTTCTCCTAAAGCTCTCTGGAACAGGCCCAAAGGTTCAAGCACTGGCGTGCGAATTTCTTTAAAACCATAATTTGCGCAAAGGACTCGGGCGCGCGCTTCAATTGAGGTGTAGTCCGCGGACTTGGGCGTTAAAAGGTCGTGCATCCCGCGCGCCGCTTGATGCTGCGGTATATTGGGGGCAATGGGAATCACTGATAAATACAGCCTTTCAGTTTTTCACGATCGGTGATAATGATCCGTCCGGAAGCGGTATCATAAATGATCGCGCTCATTTTACGAAATTTTCCCAACACGCGGGTCACCATTTCTCGGGCAGTGCCCACTAAGTCTGCGAACTCCTGCTGGGTAATATCAGCGCCCAACAACGAGCCTTCGGAAACGGGTTTGCCGTATTTGCCGTCTAATTCCAAGAGCGTGATAGCAGTGCGGCCCACTACGTTTTGGAAAGCCAGCATTTCTATTTCTTTATCTGCCCGCCGCAGTCGGCTGCACAGAGTTTGGAGTACGGTAATGGTGAGATTG
Source organism: Elusimicrobiota bacterium (assembly GCA_023249835.1). Classification (GTDB taxonomy): domain Bacteria; phylum Elusimicrobiota; class Elusimicrobia; order 2-02-FULL-39-32; family 2-02-FULL-39-32; genus JAHFBY01. The sequence goes on from JAHFBY010000202.1 coordinate 2,639, forward strand.
GAGTCTATTTTTAAAAAACGGTAAAAATCTTTGCGATCCAAAACCAAGAGTTCGGTGTCAAGGAGCGCGCGGGCGCTGGCTGAGCGGGTAGGTTCTCCTAAAAGCGCCATCTCGCCAAAGAAGTCGCCTGGATCAAGGAGCGCAAACGTTTTGGTGCGCGTCCCCGCAGAGGTATAAATTTTTACCCGGCCGCTGACTAGAACATACAAGCATTGTCCGGAAGAATCTTCGGTAAAAATCTTTTCTCCGCGACGGAATTGATGAAATTTAGCATAATCCGCGATTTTATTAATGGTTTTAACCGACAGTCCCTTAAGCAGGGAGACTTGACTTAATAAAGCGTATTTGTCGCCTTTCATAGCTTTTAATACCTCTTGGCGCCCTCATTTTTCGTATTTGTTGGGGCGATTTGTAGTAGATTTTTATTATACATGTTTACCCTGTCATTGACAAACCGGACAAAATCGGTTACATTTGGTTTGCAAAGTAAACTATTGCAGAGGCATCTTATGGCCGATCATTTCTTGGAAGAAGCGACTTCCTTTTTGAAACGTGTGACCCTTTTTTCAGAAATTGAAGAGTCCACTCTCCGCGAACTAGCCAAAAAACTTAAACCCTACACGTTGTCTAAAGGTGCGACTCTCTATCGGGAAGGGGAACCCGCGGACGCGCTTTATATCATACAATCCGGACGCGTGCGCCTTCTGGCCATAGGCGAGGACGGTAAAGAGAAAACAGTCAGCATTTTTGGCAGGGGGGACACTTTTGGAGAAACCTCGCTATTGACCGGAGCGCCGCATTCCTTAACGGTAAAAGTGGATTCAACCGCACATTTTCTGGTGCTGCACCGCGAGGATTTTGAAAACTATATTAAAAAAAACCCCACCGCCGCTTTTTGCCTTTCCCGATTGTTAAGCCGCCGGCTGTTAATGGCAACTAAACGAATTTATCATGAAAGTTCTTCGCCCGAGTTGATCGGCATTGCCGCTTCCCTACCCAAAGAAGATTGGATCACTTTTCTGGTAAACTTAGGCCTTTCTGTTACTGAGCAGACTAAACGTAAAGTGTTGCTGCTCGATTTAAGCCCATTTGGCGCGGAGCTGATCCGTTCGATTGGGCTGGTTCCAATCCGCACGGCGGGCGGCATGCTGCAGCCTGAAGACTTGCGCGATCCGCGCGTTTTAGAGCGCATCATCACTTGCCACGCTTCGGGGCTCGAGCTCATGACTTTGACGGAAGACGCTTTTACCGGGATATTGTTCGGCTCCATCATCCCCTTTTTAGACACCTTGCGCAACATGTACGATATCGTGCTGGTTTGCTTGCACAGCACTGAGGGCAACGGCCATACGTCTGGGAACGGTTCGAACGAAATCGAACGCACTTTGTTGGGGGAATGCGACACCCTTTTCTTTGTATCGGAAGATGCATCGGTAAACTTTCAATATTTGCGGTTTACCCTAGACCAGAAATTAAACGGTCCCGGTCCGGTTAAAAAAAGGATCTTGCTGAAGAAGCAAAACACTCTTCTGCATTCAGGTTCAGACTTCGTGGTGCCGTGGGACGATTGTGTCACCAGCGCGTTCCGCAAAGGGGAACGGCCATATTTGATCGGAATAGAGTCGGATCAAACTTTTCGAGCCATCAGCCGGATTGCCCGCTACATTGGTCGCGTGCAGGTGGGATTGGCTATTGGTTCGGGCGCGGCCTACGGCTATACGGCCATCGGCATGCTGAAAGTTTTTGAGCGGGAAAAGATTCCGATCGACTATATTTCTGGCACTTCCATGGGCGCGCTGCTCGGATCTTTTTTCGCCATGGGCAAGACCGCGGACGAAATTGAAGAGATTGCTGGTACCATTACCAAGACCTGGATCCGGCGTAATTTTTTAAGCGATTTAAATTTACCCTGGCCGCACGGGGGCCTGCTCATGGGCATTACCGTGGCCCGTTTTTTAAAAAGCATCTTGGGCGAGCGCGAGTTTAAAGATCTCTCCATCCCT
>JAHFBY010000203.1 GCA_023249835.1 Elusimicrobiota bacterium
GAGCGCCGTAGAGTTGTGAACCTATGCCGCCCCCAAGAGCTCCGCCCAAAAATCCGCCGATGGCGCCGACCACCATTTTATTTTTTGTTCCTTCCAACATCCCGCTGGCCAACCCACCAGAGACCCGGCCACTGCCCAAGCGCCAGCTGTAGTGAAAGAATACCCATAAAGCTGATGATCAAATACACGATGCAGAAACGGAATGAAAACTCCTGCTAACAACCCCCCGCAAGCGCCAAGGAACCCGCCTAAAAATGACTTATATACAGACCTTTCAATCATACCGCCCACAGCGCCCACGAAACAGCCTAAAATGGCAGTGGACGCCAATGATTGGCCCGGAAAAAAGTTCAACAAATCATTCATGCCATATTGCATTCCCCCTTGAAAGCTAATGGTGCGCAAAACCGCAAAGGAAATAACACACCCAATAGCTCCGGTGAATAGCCCGCCTAAAGCTCTGCGCGCGACCCAAGCGCCATTAGCAATCCAAAGCACAACCTGAACGCTGCGCCGCGTAATGCCAACCCCGCAATGCACGCAGTAGCGGGCTTCCTCCAGTAGAGTATCGTTACAACTAGGGCAAATCATTTTAAGTGCTCATGAGGGAACAATGGGGTCAATTTAAGTCGGGAAAGGCGAACGAAAAGGAATAGATTAGAGCTTAATGAAGTCATTTCCGGATTTGGACGCGTTTGTTTGAATATATCAAATTCATCTTTGAAAAACAAATATGGTCTAACCTTCAATTTTCATACCTATGAGTACGCGATCTTCTCCCCCCCCCGAAACATTTATATCGGGAAAACGTGATCTCTTTGGATCCAGCCTTTTAAACCTTCTTTGGGAATGCCGACCTCTATCCAGTCCGAATTGGGAATTTCCTTCAAAATCATGACGCAGCGCCCAGCCGGCGCTGTAAAACCTACTCCAAATTGATAGCCCGGTCCAGAACGAACTTCTGCTTGATCAATGGCAACGATCCCGCTTTTCTCCGCAATTTCAGAGTATGTCCGAACAGACCACCAAGCCCCAACCAAAACTAGCCCAATCAATAGCGCTGAATTTTTAACGTTAATAAGTTCTTCTTTAACCAAAAATCCATAAATCCATCCGCCGGCAGCGATCCATAAACAAAGCCAAAATAAAACGGTCAACTCATTTAAATTCAAACCATAATAAACAATTTTTAACCAGCGTAGAAATAGGTTATCGGGAAAGAAAGGATCATTTAATTGCGCGGTAATTAACGTTAAATTAAATCGAATGTCGGCATCGCGCGGACGCATGCGCCAGGCCCGAATCCAATGCGCCACCGCTTCGCCAGTCCGGCCCAACTTATAAGCAGCGTTACCCAAGTTGTATTCAACTAATGCATTTTTAGGCAGCTCGCGCGCTATGCCCTCAAAAGACTGCATCGCCGCGCTGAAATTACCTTCTTGATAAGATTGGGCGCCCTTCTGGAAAAGTTCTTGGACGTTCACCGCATACAACACCGAACCAAAAACAACCGCTAACGTCGTCCCCACTGCAAGCGCCACGCCCAGTTGCACAGACGATTTTTTAAGGCTACCATGAATCTTTTTAAGGCGCGCGCGAACCTCTTGATGTAAACGAACCATATCCTCTTTTTGCGCTTGCGCGGGAGCAAACCGTATTAATTCCAACTCTTTCCATAAACCCTCTAAAGCTTGTAAATCTTCTTGTGAAACGTTTAAGGTTTTAAGGGTATCGGTAATTTTACGCAAAGTTAACCCCTGGGGCTGCTGGAGCATCCGGTCGGCAAAATAGTTAAGGAGAATTTCAGTTAATCGCGCGCCCGACTCCTCCGCGCTGTTTCCTTCCACCGGTTCCATGCTTTTGAGCTCTTTTTTCGCTTTCGTATATGCATTTAAAAAACGCCTTTTCCCCGGATTTTTCTCTAAAAATCGACGACGAAAACGGAATAGCCCGGCAGCCATAAGGCCTGCGATTGGGATCAATGGAACAGGAAGTTTAAGCGGACTTTGCAGCAACGAAAAATAGTTTTCCTTTTCCCAGCCAAGGGTCTTAATATAACGAATATCTTGCTCCACTTTTTTAATTTCCGTGCGCAGCGCCACATTCGGCGTTATCATCACGCCCGACGTTGCTCCAGACAACAAGTCAAGGTCTATAGGAGCGGTACGCAAAGTTTTGTACTGTTTGGCAGCCAAATCAAAATAACTCAAAGCGATTGGAGCAATGGTGCGTTTCCCCGGACTTTGCGGCACAAGAATGATTTTATAGCTTTTTTTACCTTCCACCTTGCCCGCAGATTTATCCATTTGAATAGAGCTTGCAGTATCATATTTACGAAAACCGTTAAAAGGAGGAAATTCCGGATCGCCTAAAGATTGGATGTTTCCGGTCCCTTCAATGGAAACATTTAGGGTTAAAGACTCTCCTACCTTGGCCGTTGTTTTATCCGCAGATGCGTTTATGCGAAAGTTTCCCACTCCCCCAGAAAAATTTTGGGGCTTATTTTCCGGTGGCAAAGGCAATATAGTTAAGGTAACGGGCTCGCGTTTAAGCATATACTCTTTTGCCCTGGCCCCAAAAAACTGGGCAAAAAAATCGTCCTCTGAACCTCCGCCTGAACGATCGGCAACCTGCATGCGGATCGATGGAGACTGGATGGTTAATTTCCCTGCTTGGGTTGGGAAGAACGCGGTTTTTAGCTCCGTAACCCGGTACTGCTGGCCTTCATGATTGGCAAAGAAACTTCTTGGCGGCGGAAGGTCTTCCAGCAAACAACCAGGGGCTTCCGGTGGCTGATAAGCGGGATTGGACAGAAGCCGTAACCGGCAATAGAAACGAAAGGTTAGAATAATTCCTTCATTTACATAAGCCCTTTTCTTATCCAGTTCCAGTTCAACAAACGCGCCCGGCGCGTGGTTGGAACCAGCCGAAACATTGCTTGGCGGCGACACTGATTGGGGAGCGTTGGAAACAGTGACGTTAATGGGCTGAGTTTTAAAATTTTGGCCATTGGCAGAAACTTCAAAGGAGCCAATAGTAAACGAACCTGTTTGGCGCGGATTTAAAATGTAGTTGTGGCTGACCGAACTAGACATTTGGCCGTTAACAATGGAAATGTTTCGCGATTGGCCGGAAGCGTTAACCGCAAATGCGGACAAATCCGGCGCCTGCGGACCAGGCAAATCGCCCGAACCGGAAATGGTTATAGTAAGCTGGATTGATTCGTTTACCGCAACTTCCGTACGATCAACTGAGGCGGATACTTGTATGTCTCCGCTCCAAAGCGGTTGCGCTGCCAAGCCGATCAACACCAGAAAATAAACTAGAGGGTTTTTACCAATCTTCCACATACTGTTTTTTACCGGATTTAGCTTTTGGCTGAAATATTGGTTTGTCATTTGACCCAGACCCGGCGTTTTGCAAAAGCCGTTTTGCGTTATCCTTTTTGGCTTTATCATTTTGTTCGTCAAGTTTAGCCTGGCCTTGAGAACCTTTGCCTTGCTTATCCTGTTTTTTATTTGAATCGTCCGATTTTTTTTGTTGGTTTGGATCTTTTTGCATTTGCAACACTAACTTTAAATTGAACTTAGCGTCTTCATCGTTAGGATCAATCGCTAAACATTGCCGATAGGCGTTTATAGCCTGATCAAACTTATTGTTTTTTGCCTGGGCATTGCCTAGATTATACAACGCCTTAAGAGCAAGCGCAGAGTCTTTGCTCAAAGAGCTTTTTTCAAACTCACCCGCCGCTTCTTCCCAATGGCCCATTCGGTAATGCGCCGCCCCAACATTAAAGCGAGCCTTGACCTGGGACGGATCAGATTGGCTGGCTTGCTCAAAATTGTCCAATGCGCCCGCAAAATCCTCCCGCGCATAAAGTTTATTGCCTTTACGCATGCAGCTCGCATAAGATCCGTCCGCCCGCGCGGACCCCGGCTGCATCCAAAGAATCATGATAATCGCTCCAGAGGCCGCTCCAACGCGCTTAATAAGGGCTAATCGCTTAAATAATAGGGGCAAGAACTCTCCCAGACAAAACATCAACAGGGAAATCCCCAAAAACCATTGATACCTGTTTTCGTACACGTTTTCTTTGCGCATTTGCGGGTCTTTGTCCATACTTTTGATTTGGTCCATCAGGAGGTCAATCTCTTGTTCGGACTCCGAAGCCCGAAAATATGAGCCACCAGTCGCCAAAGCAATTTGCGCTAAACCTTGCTCGTCCATGCGGCTCACAATGGTTTCCCCTTTCCTATCCTTTTTATAGCCTGAAATTTGTCCTGCCCCGTCCCTAATTGGAATGGGTTCGCCTTCCACGCTGCCCACTCCAATCGAATAAATGCGCGCGCCTGCGCTCTTTGCTTCCTGCGCTGCGCCTTTTGGATCAGTGCGGTGGTCTTCACCATCGCTCAACAGAACAATGGCCCCGCCGGAACGCGCAGAGTCCATGCGGCTCAACGCCAAACGAATGGCGGAACCAATCGCTGTGCCGGGCTGCGGAATCATGCCGGGCTGAATGCTTTTCAAAAACTGTTTGACCGTATCCAAATCAAACGTCATCGGACAAAAAATATACGGTTCCCCGGCAAAAGCAATGATCCCCACCCGATTGCCCACTAAACCTTCCACCAAAC
>JAHFBY010000204.1:0-4024 GCA_023249835.1 Elusimicrobiota bacterium
TTATGCAGCAGCGTTTCATAAAGGCCCGGAGACATAAGCTCGCGGGCAATGCCCAGACCCGAGGTGGCGTTGCCTTGGGGGTCTAAGTCCACCAACAGCACTTCTTGCCCGTAATGCGCCAGGCTCGCCGCTAAATTGACCGCGGTAGTAGTTTTTCCAACCCCGCCTTTTTGATTGGTAATTGCGATTACTTTTGCCATGAACTAATTTTGAACGGAGAGGTTAATCACGTCCCACATTTTTGCCGCGTCAAAGGGTTTTCCCAAAAAATGAAACGCGCCCCATTTGGTTGCCATCACCGCGGTTTCCACCGTAGCGTGCGCGGTAAGAAAAATTACCGGTATTTTAGGGTATGTCCGTTTCAAATATTCCAAAAACTGGAGACCGTCCATGCCCGGCATTTGTAAATCCGTCACAATCACGTCCGCAGTTTCACTTTCCAGTTGTTTAATGGCGGCGTGCGGATGAGTAAAGGTTAACACTGAAGCGCCTTTTTTTTCCAGCACTTTTTTTACGGCAATTAAGTTTAAAGGTTCATCATCCACCACCCAAACCCGCAGATTTTTTTTAAGGTTTAAAAACATGGCCGCCTCGCATCTTATATGGAAATTTTGGCCTGGCGCAAGAGGTCGTTAGCTTGCGCGATTAAGTTCCCGTAATGCGTAAATTTTTCTACGCTCACTGGGACCACTGCCATGGACAAACTCATAAAGGGGAAAACGCTTTGCTTATTTTCGCGGTCTTGGCCGAAAAAAATTCCTTTATCGCGGTCCGCAGGGGAATAAAATTGAGCGACTTTCGCCTTAAACTTTTCGCGCAAAGATTGGCGAAAAACGTCTGCCTCGGCGGACGCTAAAATAACAAAAAAATCATCGCCTCCCACGTGCGCAACCGCAGGCTCAAATGTTTTAGATTTTAAATCGGCCAAACAGTCCCTGACCAGCTTTGCGGTCAAGAGCAACACTTCGTTTCCTTTGTCAATTCCATAGTGGTCGTTAAACGGTTTAAAATGGTTAATGTCAATGCACACTAAGGTAAAAGGTTCTCCTTTAGCCAAACGGTTGTGGACTTCCTGCTCCACATAGGGGTGCCCAAAAATGCCGGTCACGGGATGCGGCGCAACGTGGTCACGGTGATGTTTCACCATGCTATGAATGGCGGCATGAACCTCGTTTCCTGTAAACGGCTTTTGCACGTAGGCGTCCGCATTTAAGCGGGTCCCGGCGAAATCCCCTTTACCTGCTTTTTCTAACAGCATTAAGATCGGAATAGACTTGGCGCTTTCAATTTCTTGCAAACGTTGGACAATGTGGAGCCCGTCTTCTTTAGGTAAAAAAGCTTCGAGCACCGCCAACTTTATCGGAATTTCAAGGCGGGGCACTTCCACAGACTCAACGGCCTCTTGTTCATCTTCACACATTATGGCTTCCAGTCCTTCCAATTGCAGCGCTCCCCGGATCAATTCCCTGGTAAAAGAATCGTTGCTGACCACTAATACGGAATTTTTATTTTTCATGGCGTTAATTGCTCTTCATTCCTTTGTAATATATTTTCAGGCTTTGACAATATTATTCTCACCTTAACTTTACACTTTTTATAGCCGTAATCCAACTCATCTTGCCAGAAACAGCCCGCCCTAAAGACCCCGCCTTAATTAACCTCCATTCTCATCATGGGTATCACCAATTCACTTTGTTCCAAATCATTAATTGAAGACGACTGCATGCGCTTGATCAGCTCTTCAATATTTGGCGCGGGAGTGAGCAAATCCGTGATTTGCGCGTCTTCATTGCGCGCTAAACAAGCCAAATATCCCCATTGAAACGCGAGCGAACCGATAATCTGTCTAGGCACGGCAAAATAAATTTTGTTCGCTTCCTTATCCTTTCCGCCGGATTTAGAGGATTTATAGGAATGCGAACGATAAATGGAACGTGAATTTATCTCGCGGAATAAGTTTGCGTCCCAACCCTGTCCAGGGTTAAACTTACAACTTAACACATATTCCCAACCGTCGCGGGAACTGACAAACCCTTTGCGGCCAGGGAGCAAAATCCGCCCTCCGGCTCCGCTACGATGATTTATATCTATATAGAGGTCCAAAGCCACGGGTTTGGTTGGCTCGTTGTTTAATTTGAACCCGAACTCCACCCATCCGGAATCCGCAGATTCGTCAATCAGTTCAATGGTAAAATATTTAATGGCGACATTTTTTTTCTCCTCCGCAGTTCTCTGCCAATCCGCGGCGGTCCAGGCAAGAGCGCTTGAACTAAGTTTAATGAAGCCCGGATCATCCGCACGCTCAACTGTTCCAGTAGAAATCACAGCAGTTACAGACGACTCGGGAACGGAGAAATCCAGCGTTGATATCCGCGCCTTTTCTTGCGAGGACTTTAAACTTAAATTTGACAACATGGGCCCTTTCAAATGGGCCGGAATGATTTGACGCATATGTCGATAAACGTTTGCCAGCGTAGCTTTAAAGTACATTTCATTTTCTTTTTGTTTTTGCAGGACCTCTCGCTCCAAGACCGCTCCTGCGCTCGGACGGCCCATCCACTCTAAATAAAGGGTGGACTGGGCTGCATGAAACTCATCCATTGCCCGGTCTAGGTTTTCAATGTCGGCTTTGCCAGAATTCTGAAAAGTTTCAATATCGAGTCGAGTTTGATGAAGTATTTCCCAGGCTAAATTTTTCTTAGCGTCTCCGATCCAAGACAAAAGTCCCGGCCCTGAGGGATTGCCCATCCCAGTGATCCAACTCCAAGAATAAGGCCAAACTTGAGAAGAATCAGAAGAGTTTTCTTCACCTTGCGCAGGAACCATTTCCCTCATTAAACTCATCTTTACCCCTTTTTTTAACCGCATCAACTTATCCAACTCTTCCAATACTACGTTCAAAGGGTTGGGGCTATGCGCAAGATCCAACACGAGCTCAGAGGGCATTCCCGTAGAAATTTCGATTTGGTTTAGAATGTTTTTAAGGGTTGCGGCGCTGTTCGTATTTCTAGTTCCTCCCTTAGCGGTTATGGGCTGATGAAACCCTGCGGACAAGGGATCGGCGTTAAAGATCCACAAACGCGTTCCACTTTTACCTGCAATCATTAGCCGCTGGCCGGCGCTCCACTCTACCGGCGGAAAAGAAGCCGCCGTCCAAATAAAACCCTGCTCCTGCAACATTTCCGCATTGGGCAAACTCAAAGATCCCCCGCCCGGCACAAAACCTTCGGGGAATTTACCCCAATAAGAATGAAAGCGATTTTTTGCGCGTTGTATTGTACCGGTCAGCTCTTGTGACCAATCAATATGGGCGTTCGGCAAAATCGTGCCTTCGGGCAAATATATTCTGGCTAAATCTTGATTTCCAATTAACGGCAGGGGCGGGTCTCCGCTCAACCGCAAAGCCAATTCGCACTTTTCCTTTTGCACGAGGTCTAAGACCATGGCGCGGGTAGAATTAAATTGATAAAATTGGTCGGGCGACACCGCTAAAGTGACCCGCAAATGAGATGATTTTTCCAAAGTGGTTACCCAGGAAAAATCTTGCAAGTCCTGGGTTTGAAGCAAAATAATTAAGGAGAACCGAACCTCTGTTGTTTGCGCCCTAACCGCGTTTAACCCTGTTTTAGAAAACAAAAAGCCAACGATAAACAGGAACGCTGCTAAGAGCTTATAAGGGAAGCTTTCAAACACGCGGGCTATCAATAATTCCTGGAATATTTTTTATTTTTTAACTTTCAAAGGTGTCGTGAGTGATGGGTTCAGCTTTAATGCCGCGAGACCTCAAGTATTCTACGGCGCGCTCTAAATCGGTCTGGCTGCCTTCCAACTCCAACACGATTTCGCCTACCTTATCATTTACTTTTGCCCGGCGGATATTAAATATAACCGGGACTTCTTTAACCATGGAATAAAGCACAGGTTCGCGAATAAGGTTTTGGGGATAAATTAAATCCAGCGCTTGTTTCATAACAAATCTATTTTTTAGTCCCGCCGGCGATCGCGGGGATAATGCTCACTTCGG
>JAHFBY010000204.1:4034-4630 GCA_023249835.1 Elusimicrobiota bacterium
TTTAAACCGGATGTCCTCTCCGTTAACGAAAATATTAATAAACCTGCGAACTTGTCCGGTCTCATCGCAAATGCGTTCGCGAATTCCCGGATAATTCTTTTCCAAATCAGTCAATATTTCTTCTATGTTGGAACCGCCGCTTTCAACAACGGCAAGATCTTTCGTCAGTTTACGCAGCGGCGCTGGAATTCTTACTTTTGCAGACATCTTTACTCCTCCCCTGAACGCTCTTTAAGCCAGTCCGGCATTTGCGGCAAGGCCCCTAAATTTCCGGGCGCGGACGGTCTCCCCCCTCTCTCTCCCTCCCCCCTTCAAAATTGAGTTAGGCGGGGACGACTTCTTTTTGCTTCTTTTGCATCAACCCGTCATAAAGGTCGCGAAAATTGCTCAAACGAGCCGGTATGATATGAGGTTTGGCAATTTTATTTTCTACAGATTCTTGCGTTTTATAACCGTTGCCCGTGATATAGGCCACAACGCATTCGTCTTTGGCTATTTTACCAGATTCAACCAGCTTTTTCAACACGGCGATGGTGGTCCCGCCCGCCGTCTCCGTGAAGACGCCTTCATTTTTTGCCAGGAGCTTGATTCCCTCC
>JAHFBY010000205.1 GCA_023249835.1 Elusimicrobiota bacterium
CATTCAAGGGCCCAAGTTTACGAAAGATCTCTATGGCCGCTCATCGGAAAGATTGAAAACAAAAATAAAAGCGGCGCTTAACGCAACGTTGCGTTTGGATACTTTAAGCGACATTGAACCGGTGCTGGCAACGCTCTTGGCAACAGAGTGGACTGTATTTCCGGAGGTTGTCTTGCCAGCGGAGGGGAGCGCCCTCCCTGATCCGAGCACCGCGGTTGGTTTGTTTTTGCGCTATCAACTGCATTTAGCTGATTCGGCTCTGCTGGCGGAAAAGCTGTTGAAAACTAACCCGGTAATGGCTGATATCGCAAAGATCAAAGAGCTCGATAAAAAGCGAACCTTGCTAAGCGAGTTAAGCTTGTACAAAATCGCGCTGGCCCTTAGATCTGAGGCTGGAAAGATCGCAGGTTTAAGGCAGGTAGACACACGATGGAAATCTTTAGTGTACCATTATTGGGAAAATTCCCTGCCCGCAAAAATCACAGAGGAACCCAGGATCGTCGTAACACCGGGTCCGGGCGAAGCTTTCTCTGGTGCGGATTTGGTTTCCATGAGACCAAACCCGCGCAAGCGCAGAGTTGAGGATACTGGGGAAAGCGACCAACCACCGCGTCGAAAACTTGCCGGACGGATCAGGCAATTGCCCGATGAACTCGTTATGGAATCCTTCTCGTTTTTGGCGCCCTTAACAGTGATAAACGCGGTCGAACATTTGTCCGGCAATGGCCCGGCGTTACTGCAGCTCAAAACGTTTAATGACCGGTATATGAAATTTCCCGACCCCATGACCCAAAGGTTGGAGAGGAATTTGCCGCGGGTCACCGGATTGATGAGCTTTTGGGAAAGGGTAATCGACGTTAACTTAAGCGACCCGGCTGTTCGCCAAATCGCACAAAAGGCTGAAACCCTGGGATCCACAGCGCTCTTTGCCCTCACCTTGGCGATGAGAGCGTTGCAGAAAAATGGGTTGATACGCCTGGCGCAAACGCCAATGGATTGGGCGCATATTGCCCCCAAATTGATCGTTCGCATCTATCTCGCTATACAGAGCGGCAATGTCTTTACTCAGGAAGAATTCAAATCGGTCGTTTCCGAATATTTTAAAGGACTTAAGGAATATTTGGATCCAATGATTGAGAACGTTCACTCGATCCTATTCACTGACAATAAGAAAAATATTGACCAAATCTTAGGAGAAATCATGGGAAGGGATCTTTCCGGCGATTTTAAAATGCTGCTTGAACTTAACATTCAGGCGCTGGCTCCAATCGCTTTAGGGTTGCACCCAAAAGTATGGAGCCTGGGACAATGGAGCCTGTTGGCCGAAGATCAACATCAACCCATCCTAAACCTCTTCGCCAACCTGTTTAGAGGGTTCGCCTATTTCGGCGTTGATTATGCCGTAGGACTGCATCAAGACTGGAACGAACGTTCCGCATCCAGCCCCTTGACTAGTCCACTGAACTCGATGGATGAGGATAGTTGGACAGATTTGAGCGAAGCCGTGACCCAGGGCGACAGAGAAAGAGTAAAATCCTTGCTGGCCAATGGAGCCAACGTTAATGCGGTCTTTCCTAATCAATGGTCAGCGTTGCACCATGCTGTATATGAAGGCGACAGCAAAATGGTTAAACTCTTATTGATGCTGGGGGCCAACGTTAAAGCAGTTGCCGATGGAGGTAGGTCGGCTTTACATATTGCGGTCTGGCGCGCTCGCCCGGAGATCGTTGAATTGCTGATTGATTACGGCGCCGACATTGAGGCGCGCGATCTGAACGGAAAAACCGTTTTAGCCAATATCTATGATCATTTGATCCAGGGTGAAGGTTCCTCGTCCTCCCAATTAAACGAGATCGCAAAGCTTCTCTTGGGGTGCGGTGTACGTTTTCCAACTAGCGACGAACCCACAATAAACCGATATTGGGACCTGACTTGCCGAATTTTGGCCAATGAGCCTGACCTCGAATTAGCGGTAATTTTATGGGGGCAAAGCGAAAGCTTCTGGCAAACACTTTATGCCCATGCGTCGCCGGCCTTTAAACCTAAAATAAGATCGTCTTTAATGCTCATTCTAAAATCCATCACAAAGAGCGATCTAGATACGATTTTAAACAGCAGCGCCGATAGAACTCGGGCCGCGCGCCATCCGCTATTTAATCAGCGCCTAATAAAGGTACTTCAATATCGTAAAAAGCAATCCGCGCAGTTGGAAGAATTGCTTTTAAAGGACAGGCTGGATGAGAACGATATCAATAAGGTCGCGAGGTTCAAAACAGAAGAGGTTGTACTCTGCCGGCGAGCCCAACTTCGTTTAAGCGGAGAGCTTGCGAAATTGCTGCTTAACGCCCAAACTTCGGAGAGCGCTTTAAAAAGAATATCAATAATCAGCCGGCAAGGGGTGCGGTTGCCGGAACTTGCGTTCTTTGAGTTAAAACAAGCGATCGGATACGATGGATTAAACTTTAATTCAGATACCGGCGTTGCGCTTGAGGCAGAAACGGCAGATCAGGCGATAAGCGATGGAGATATCTCTGAGCGCGAACGGACGTCCGGCAAAGGCAAGTGGAAAAAGCGACCGCGCGAAGATAGCCAATCAGATGAGCGCGCCTTTCCCCGGCCATCAAAACGCGGGCGGACGAATTTTAAATTGCCGCGCTATCTTAGAAATAATATCCAAGCCTTCTCACCGGAGAGCGCGGCCGGCAAACAATTGCTGAACCTTTTCCTCTTTGATCCTGAACTTTCCGGCTTGTTCAATGAGGATCGGGAAATCCAGTCCCTTTTCAGTCCGGACAACAGAGGCGCGCACATTAGCCCGGAGCTGCAAAAGACGACTGATAATTTTTTTCTTCGCTATGTATATGCGCACCCGTCCGGGATGGGGGAACGATCGTTAAGTTTACAACCGCGGTCAACGGAAAATTCCGGTATGAGCTTTTGGCAAACCGTGGAAGGGATGGACCGGCATAACGCTATTTTGCGTTTAATCACCCTAAAATCAGAGGCCTTGGGTCTAATGGCGTTGTTTGCGGTTGTTTTTGGCCTGCGCGCGCACAGGTCAATGGATTTGGCCGATCAAACCGCAACACCGCTCGATTATGCGTCAATTGCCCGCAGCATGATCCTAAAGATATATCGTGCCACGATATATGAACGATCGCTGAGTTTGAAGAACTTCAAAATTATTCTTGAGGAGTCTTTTGGAACTAACGCTCAAATCAATCAATTATCTGAAAGCGTATACGCCCTGCTTTTTTCCGAAAACCCAAAAAGCTTTTTTCAGGTTTTTAGCAATGCATTGAGAATTAATTTTTGGAACAGTCATAAATGGTTATTCGAATCAACTTTAGTTGATATGGCGCAAATAGCGCTGGTATTGCAGCCCGGCAATGCAAAGCGTCATCAACAGCTTCTTAACCTTTTTGTCGGCCTGTTTAGAGGTTTCGCCTATTTCGGCGCTGGTTATGCGTTCCAGCATTATCGAGAATGGAATGAACTTCCGGAACGAAATGTTTCGGGGAAAACTTTAGTTGAGGCCGCAAATGATAATGACGTCGGGGAGTTGACGCGCAATTTAAAAAATAACGTTGACCCCGACCAGACAAATAAGAACGGTTATCCAGCGCTGGTCCTGGCCGTGTTTAATGGCAATGTAGCGGCGGTCAAATTGTTGCTGGCGTACGGCGCTAACGTTGACGCGGCGACTCCTGCGGGTTGGACGCCTCTACATGTTGCGGCGCAGTATGGGTATAGAGAGATAGCCGAACTGTTGATCGATAGCGGCGCCAACATCGAGGCTAAAATCAACGACGGACGCACAGCCTTACATATTGCCGCAATAAATGGGCGCGATGATATGGCGGAGCTATTGATTGACAGCGACGCCGAAATTGAAGCGATCTCCAATAGCGGCATGACGGCCTTGTTCTTCGCTGTGAGCAAAGGGAAAATAAATATGGTTAAACTGTTGCTGGAATGCGGCGCTGAAATCGCGCCGGAAAACAGGGAAAAATACACGGCCTTGCACGTCGCCGCAGAGCATGGGCGCAAAGATGAAGCCCGGCTTTTGATTGACAACGGCGCCGACGTCAACGCCCAAAACTGGGACGGTTGGACAGCCTTGCACATTGCATCAGATTATGGGTTTGACGAACTGGTAGAGCTGTTGATTGAGCGCAGGGCGGATATAGAAGCGAAAAACAACGTTAGCGACACAGCCTTGCATATTGCGGCGCGGCAGGGGCGGCTCGAGGTGATAAAAATATTGGTTAAACATGGCGCCAACATGCAGGCGGTTGGCGAACGCAACGACTGGACGCCTTTGCAAGTGGCAAGCTGGCATCAGCAGCTTAGCGCGGTGGAGTTACTAGTGGACCTGGGCGCCGACATCGAATGGCAGGACGGCGAAGGCAGAACCACTTTAATCATCTTGTTGGATGAGTTGAATGAAGGTGATGAAGACGAGACAGACGACATCGAGATAACAAAAGAGATAATAAAGAGCTTATTAGCCTGCGGCGCCAATACCAATACAATGGGAATGGATTGGTCCGAGGCTATTGAGATATTGCTCGCAGTTCCTGATTCCGAACTGCAAACAATCTTATTGGCGCAAAACCTGTACTT
>JAHFBY010000206.1:0-1389 GCA_023249835.1 Elusimicrobiota bacterium
CTTTACCGGAAATTGACGTGGTGGACATGCAAACAGCTTCAATTACGCTAAACAGCCTTTTCGGCTCATTGGGGGGATACAAAAATAGGGTTACCCTTCCTCCTCTGGCCGTTAACCAAAGTTTTCAGCCTATGCGCGAAATCTTCTTCGGATACCATTCCGAAGGAACGCTTTTACAACTCTTTCCCCTGGCCTATGAAAATCAGGCTTTAACTTCAAATGACCCTTTAAAACTATCCAACAAACATATTTATTGGGAACCTAGCCCCTGGACAACGCAATGGATCCCCGGAAACCTTAACACCGGGTCAAGTGATTTTACCCGCGGACGTTGGAGCAGCGACCTGCCTTTTCTTACCAGAGACTCTGATGGACGGCGACTAACCGCGTTGCGCGGACTTTATTTTCTTAATGAAAAAAATGAAAACGATTTCTTTGAAGCCTCTGTGTCCGCGCCTAAAGGTCTATGGCAGAATTATAGCGAAGTCAACTCTTTGCCCGGCTCTATCCAAAAACGAATGGCTCCTTCGGAATCTTTCGCGTTGGGACTCCTCTATAATTTTCGTTACGGATTCAACAACAACCAGCAGGATACGCTTGGTCAATCCGTGGCGCTAGACGGGTCCTATCAACTGTCTCCGGCGTTTAAAGTTGTTCAGGAAGGCGCTTTAAGTCTTTCTAAGACTGATCAAACTTCAACCTTAGCTGAACGTTACAAAGGCGGAGCCTGGCAAACCAAGCTTGAGATATCCCCCTCTGAAATTTTTCACGTTCCGGGAAAAATGAAAACCGACGTTAGCTATACTCAAATGAACGAACTCTTTGACCCCCTGCTTTCTTCTTTTAAATACACGCGCAACGATCAATTTTGGGGAAACCACTTATATTTTGAAACGCCTTTAAAAACCGAATATCCCGTTTTATTTAACGAAGGAACTCCGCTCGCCGATATCGCGGATTTTAGGATTGGAGACGGTATTTACCCCGGCAGGAACATCATTCGTATAAATAGTCAAGCTCAATTGTTCAACGATAACCTGTCTTACTTAATAGACGTAAGAGACGTGCGCAACCAAAACAGCAAGTGGGTTGAAACCGTTTCCAGAGCCGAGGTTTCCCAAGAGTTGTTTAGCCGAGCCACGCTTAAAGGCATGGCCTTGTCGCATCATTTGCCCGTGACCACTGCCGGCAGAGACCCCTTTATCCGCGACGCGTTTACTGACAACCCCATACTTAACAGCGCTATCTTAGGCGGAGAAGATCCTTCTGTTCACTCCTTATCCGGCGGACTGCAAGTTTGGCTGTTTAAATGGCTGGCTGTTAGCGGCATCTACGAAAGGACCAACAATTATGGCGATTTTCCCAGGAGCCTATTGGTGGAATCCACTT
>JAHFBY010000206.1:1399-4602 GCA_023249835.1 Elusimicrobiota bacterium
CCCGAATACAATATTTATAAAGCCGGAACCACCTTACTTATCAGGCCCTACGCGGCGGCAGAGTTTTCCTGGACTGAAAACGACAATCGTTACGCGGGTCAAATTGACAACAACATCAATCACATTCAAACAACTTTAACCGTCTTACCTATAAAAAAATGCCTGTTAAAACTGCAGTACGCGCATACCAGGTCCAACGATCTCGCGCGCGAAATCCTCTATAAAGTCAAAGAGTTCCGCAGCCACGATAACTTTAGCGCGTCCCTAAACTTCCGGGCTAGCCGCTATAGCGAACTCTTAGTTCAATACGGCGCGAGCGGGTTTAATTCGCCCGTGGGAACATCTACCTCCAACCCTATCAAAGATAATTTTCCAGTGCTGGACACCCAAGACTTCCTAAAGGTCGTATTTCGCGGCAAATTCTAATTCCCCCCTATTTTTTAAAGAGGAGCTAGGGGGAGTTGGGCTTCCAAAGCTTGGCGGCATAGCGCTTAATGTATTTTACGCTCTGGAATTTAATGTCCTCAAAAATTATATAGAACGCCGGCAAGAAAAATAACACCAAAATTGTTGAAACAATTAACCCTCCGGTAACGGTAATGGCCATTGGCGCCCAAAGCGATCCGTACTGCCCTTTATCAAACATCATGGGGATCATTCCCAACACCGTGGCCAGGGTAGTCATTAATATAGGACGGATGCGCTGTTGTCCAGACAACAGGAGAGCGTAATATTTACTCCTTTTCTCCGCCGTGCGCACGAACACGTCTATGAGCATGATTGAGTTTTTCACCGCAATTCCTCCCAACATGATCGTGCCAATCAACGCGCCCATGGTCAAAGGAGTCTTGGTAAAATATAACATTGGAATAGACCCAATCAACATGAAGGGCACGGCAACTAAGATGACAATGGGCAAACCATACGATTCAAACAAACTGGCCAACACGATATAAACCAGCGCCACCATGACAATAAAAGCATATTTTGACTCTCTTTCGGTTTCCATCATTTTTACGTAATCCCCAGAAAATTCAAAATAATAACCCGTGGGAACTTTCATATGCTTGAGGTAGGACATGGAAGTGTCAGCGACCTTGCTAAGCGAAACATCTCCGCGATTGGCGCTGACTTGGATCATCCTTTCCCTGTCTTTACGCCACACTTCGCTGGCAGTGAGGCCGTACTGAAAATTAGAAAACTGCGCAATGGGAACAATGGTTCCCATATTGTTGATTAAGGACAGAGTTTCTACATCTTCCAATGATTTACGGTATTGTTCTTGCAGCCTTGCCACGGTTTCAACTTGGGCGGTAGGCGTTAGAAAATAAGTTGCGCGCAAGCCCCGGATCTGCGCGTGCAAGCTTTCCGCGATCTCTTGCACGGTAAAATGCATCATGGAGGAGCGGGCCTTGTCCACCTCGATCCTGACTTCCGGGCGTCCGGGTTTATAACGGAGCTTCGTGTCCACTAGGCCTGGAACAAGCTCCAAATATTGAGCGATGGTAACGGCAATGTTACGCAGCACATTGTAATCGTTGCCGTAAACATCGATCGTGAATTCCTTTGAACTGCTTGGCTCTGAAAAGTAAACGAAAGCGTCGAACTGTTGGCCGACATTGGCCAATAAGGGCCGCAAAAAGGTCATTACTTCTTGCACGGTTTTGGCCCTTTGCACTCCCGGCACAAGCGTAACATATATTTTGCTTGACCACCCCTCCACCCTAGAAACCGAAGTCTTTACTGAGTCTTGAACTTCCGGGGTTTCGCTTAAAATCCGTTCCACCGCGGTGACGACTTTATCCGAAACCTCCAGTTTGGTCCCGGCGGGAAGTTCAACGAATATAGTGAATTCATTTTCTTCGGTATTGCCAACGAACTCTTTATCGAGTTTAGTGTATAGAAACAGCGCCCCTAAAAAGAAAATCAGCAAAATTAAAGCCATGGAATAGCGGTAGTGAATAATCCAGGAGACGATCTTTCGGTAAGTTTGCGGTATTTTTTTTAAATTCCAGCCGCGCCCGCGAGTTTTAGAAGTATAGATCATATCCTGATCAACTCTACTTTTAAAAGAAGAGTTAATAAAATTCCTTACCGGCGACTTGATCGTAACGAAAAAATTCGAAATTTGAACAAAGACCTTCTTCATTATTTTTCCAAAAGACAGAGAAATAAAACTTGAAAAGAAGTTGCTTTGTTTCACCCAAGAAGTCGAGATATTGGTGGACAAGGTCGGGATCAAGGTTACCGAAACAAATAATGACAGCATCAAAGCCGATGTAACGGTGATGGACAACCCGGAATAAAGCGTCCGCACCTGCGGGTTTAAAAAAAGTATCGGCACAAACACCACTACCGTGGTCAAAGTAGAGGCCACTAACGCCAAAAGGTTCTCATTAGTGGCTTCCAACGCAATTTTATGCCGCATTTCTTTGGTTAGGAAATCGTTCGCGTTTTCGTTTTGAGCGAATTTGTTTTCGCGGTTTAACTCTCTAACATAAACCCTTCGTTTCTCAATGATCGCCTGCAACACCACTATGGAATCGTCAACGATCATGCCGGTGGCAATTGCCAAACCGGACAAGGTCATAACGTTCAAGGAAAGGTTGGAAATTTTCATGATCGCTAAAGTGATTATGATGGTCACGGGAATAGACAAGAATATAAACGACGCGCTCAAAAGGTCGCGAAGGAAGAAAAGCAGCATTAACCCGGCTAACCCGGCGCCATGAATGAGCGATTTTTGCACATTTTTGAGCGCTTCTTCAATCGCCGCGGACTGGTCGGAGACCACAGTTAATTTAACTTTTTGGTCTAACTCGGTTTTAAAGGTTTCCACCATCTCTTTGATTCGTTTAGCTGTCTTTATGGTGTTCGCCTGGGCTTCTTTTTGGATATAGATGGAAACAACCGGATCGCGGTTCATTCGCGAATAGGACTGCGCTTCCATATAGAAGTCACGGATGTCGGCTAAATCTTTTAACCGAATTCGCGAGCCTTCCTTAGTGACGGCAACGGGCATGTTGCCCAACTCTTCCACGGTGCTAAACGCGCCCACGGTTCGTATATAATAAGAGTCCCTGCTCTTATCCATCTTTCCCGCTAAAAGATTTAAATTCTCTTGTCCGATTTTGCCGATCACCTGGCGAATCGGTATTGCGTATGCTTCTAACCGGCTCTGATCAAATTCAATTAATATTTTA
>JAHFBY010000207.1 GCA_023249835.1 Elusimicrobiota bacterium
AAGCTCCCTACCCGCCAGCCCCTCTTCTACCACCACGGTTTCACCCGCAGCGCCAAAAACTTTTTGCACCAGCATGCTCTTTAATGACTCTTCGGCCTGCTTAGGACTAGCGCAAACGCTCACGCCCTTGCCCCCCGCTAAACCGTCGGCCTTCACCACGATGGGATAAGCGAACTCGCTTGGCAAACGATTCAAAAAACCGCGCGCCTCATCATAAGATTTAAAGACGCGGTAAGCGGCCGTGGGCAGCCCATGCTTTTGCATAAAGCTTTTAGCAAAAGACTTGCTCGCCTCAAGCTGCGCCGCAGCCTTTGCGGGCCCAAATATTTTTAACCCTTGGGCGCGGAAATGATCAGTGATCCCCGCGGCCAAAGGGACTTCGGGTCCCACCACAGTTAAACTGATGTTCTGTTTCTTTGCAAACGCGCTGTAAGCCGTCCAATCATTTTCCGGCAAATCCGTAACCAACTTGGCCAGGGCGCTAATGCCCCCATTACCCGGAGCGCAATAAATATCGCTCACTTGGGAGCTCTGTTTCAGCTTCCAAACCAGGGCGTGCTCTCTGGCGCCGGAACCAATCACTAACACTTTCATTCCCGTCTCCTCAAGGATTAAATCTGCACGTACACTCGTCCGCGCTGCTCTTTGACCGCGTAGCATTTCTGCTTTAAACTTTCGTCGTGCACCGCTTCGCCGGTGATGATATCAAACTGCCAAGCGTGCCAAGGACAGGCCACCACGTTATGCACCAAAGAGCCTTCGCCCAGCGGACCAAACTGGTGCGGACAATAATTGTTGATCGCGTAAAAGGAGCCCTGGTAACGAAACAAAGCGATCGATTTCTTGCCGCGATCAAAAATTTTGCCTTCGCCCTCTTTAAAATCCGCGGTTTTAAACGTCGCTACCCATCTCGCCATGCGCGCTCGCTTTATTAAAACTAATCAGCCGGCGGGGAGGGTCGAACTCCCGACCTACCGCTTACAAGGCGGTTGCTCTACCACTGAGCTACGCCGGCAACAAATTTAGAGTCAATCTTATAAATTTTATCAATGCCAAGGTCAAAATGCAATCAAAATAGCGATATTTCGCCGGAATAGATTCTTTGGATGCGGTTTTGATCGTCAATGGCCAGGAGCGCGCCGTCAGCGTCAATGCCTAGGAACTTGGCCTTGATTTTTTCCGGCGGGTTGGAAATGAGGATCGTTTTGTTCTTATAGATGAGGTGGCTTTCATATTGTTTTTTAAAATGGTCAAAACCCAATTCGCAATAGCGCTCATAATAGTCTTCAATGTTTTTAAACAGCGCTACAATGAGCGCGGTGCGGTCCAAAGGTTTGCCTACTAACTCCGCAAGGCCCATAGCTTTGGCCTTAAGGCTGCGCGGGACAGCGTTATTGACGTTTAAACCCAACCCCGCAGCCACCCAGTGCACGCGTTCGGACTCAGCCGACATCTCAAGCAAAATGCCGCAGACCTTCTTCCAGTCTGGGCCCGCTAAAACTAAAATATCGTTGGGCCATTTGATCTTAAACTCTAGTCCGCAAAAAGCCGCAAGCGTATCGCGCACGGCCAAGCACAACACGAAAGTAAGCGAAGTCACCTTTTGCGGCGCCACCGGTGGACGCAAAATAATCGAAGTCCACAGTCCCCCGGCAAGCGAAGACCAACTGCGGGAGAGTCGCCCGCGCCCCGCGCTCTGCGTTTCCGCCAACACCACGGCGCCGGAAGGCTCTCCTTGCTGCGCCAGCTCTTTAGCCCGGTCCTGGGTCGAAGAGATATGAGCAAAATAATGATAGTTCCGACCCAAAGCGCGCGTCTTAAGCGCCGGGATCAACAGCTCCGGACAAAGCGCCCGCGAACCCGCCAGCAACCGATATCCGGACTTAGGTTTACCAACGATATCAAACCCCTCTTTTCGCAAAGATTGGATGCGCTTATGCAACGCCTGCCGGGAAATCCCAAAAAGCTTAGCCGCCCGCTCCCCGGAAAGAGCCTCCCCGCCGGTCAGTTGCGTTAAAAGTTCAACTTTCTTTTTCACTTTGGTCTTTGGTCCAATCCAAGAGT
The DNA here is from genome assembly GCA_023249835.1 of Elusimicrobiota bacterium. Lineage (GTDB taxonomy): Bacteria > Elusimicrobiota > Elusimicrobia > 2-02-FULL-39-32 > 2-02-FULL-39-32 > JAHFBY01. The sequence continues at coordinate 2,065 of JAHFBY010000207.1, forward strand.
TTTTGTTTTAACTCTTCTTTTGACGGAAGATAGAGAAGATATTCCTTCGCATGGATATTGGCGTCTTTGGGTAGAGTAATTTCGACTAAAGCTTCACGATTTTTATGACAGAGGACAATGCCTATAGTTGAAGCTTCCTCTTTTGTCTTTACATAGCGATCAAAATAATTGACGTACATTTGCATCTGCCCCAAATCTTGATGAGTCAGTTTTCCTATTTTTAAATCTATTAAAACGTATGCCTGAAGCAAACGATTATAGAAAACTAGATCCACAAAAAAATGATCCTCATCGAAAGTAAAACGCTTTTGGCGTGCCTCAAATAAAAACCCTTTTCCTAGCTCTAGCAAAAAATTCTCAATTTTACTGATAATGGCGGACTCTAAATCTGATTCTGAATATTTTATGCTCTCATCAAGCCCAAGGAACTCCAAAACATAAGGCTCCTTAAGTAAATCGTTCGGCTTTGTAATCACTTGACCTTCTTTTGCTAGTTTTCTAACACCTTCTTTATCACGGCTTAAAGCTAGCCGTTCATATAAGCCCGAATTAAATTGACGCTCAAGCTCTGGTAAAGTCCAACTGTTCTGCACTGCTTCAATTTCATAAAAGCTTCGCGCATCCTCATCTTTTATTCCAATGAGAAAAATATATTGGGACCAGCTTAGATTAAAAACAGGCTTGTTTAATTTGGCAGATGGCATCTGCCGAATTGGGTTAAAATGGGCCTCGTATACCAGGTAAAACTTACGCATATTTCGCAAGTTTCGTTCGGAAAAACCTTGTCCGAATTCAGTTGTCAGATTAACAGACAAATCAACAATAAGCTGCTTTCCATATTGGGCACGTGCAGAACCTTTTTGCTCATGTTCTACAATTCTGCGGCCAATCTCAAAACAAGTATGAACCTGTATAAAATCCACATTTTTAACAACAGCACTTCTGGCCGCTGCAATTAATTCGCGAACTTCTTTTATAAATGACCCATCTAAATTTTTTGTTTGTTTCATTATTTTTTTATTTCACGATCTCCATAGAAAGATCCAGCGCACGGGAAGAATGGGTCAGGCATCCGACCGAAATGCGGTCTGCGCCTAAGCGGGCGTAGCGCGCCGCGGACTCTAATGTGACGCCGCCGGAAATCTCAATTTGAGGGCGCACGCCGGCGCCGCAGCTCTTCCAACCCTGATGGATGAAACGGACCGCTGCGGAGAGTTTAGCAAGAGTCATATTGTCCAATAAAATAATATCCGCCTGCGCAGCCAAAGCGGTTTTTACTTGCTCTATGTTTTCCGCCTCGATGATCAACCGCTTGCCTTTGGGCAACCTGCGTTTTAATTGCATTAATTGTTGGCGTCCGCCGGCTAAAATATTTATATGGTTGTCTTTAACCATTGCGGCTTCGGCTAAGTCGAACCGGTGATTTTGGCCGCCCCCGCAGCGCACCGCGTATTTTTGCAAGGCGCGCAAGCCTGTAATGGTTTTGCGCGTGTCATAAATCAGGGTGCGGGTGCCGCGCATTTTCTGCCCAAACGCGCGGGTTAAGGTAGCAACGCCGGAAAGGTGTTGGAGAAAATTGAGGGCCGTTCGCTCCGCGGTCAAAATCCCCCGCGCGCAGCCCTTAACCCGAGCTACCTTTTGGTTAGCGCGCAAACTCTGGCCGTCGCGCGCGAGCGCGGTGAACTTGCATCCCGGATCCATGCGCAAAAAAACGCGGCGAGCAATATCCAACCCGCACAAAACCCCGCTTTCGCGCGACCAAATCACCGCCTCAATTTTTTGTTTGGACTCAAGCAACAGTCGGCTCGTAATATCGCGGCCAGCCTGATCTTCAGCCAGAGCGCGCCAAACAGCCTGATCCATTTCCTTATTTATATTTAATTTCATTTTTTTGCTCTCTTTTTTTCTATTATATATTTTCCGTGTCAAGCCATGCAAAAATGTTACCGAAGTAAACGCTATTGAACCTACTTGACAAAAGTATATTTCTACAATATACTTTTATTATGGAATTATTGCCCGAACCCATTGCCTTTGAATGGGACAGGGCAAACATTGACAAAAACTTCGTTAAACATAAAGTTGCGAACCGGGAAACTGAAGAGGTTTTTGAAAATAATCCCAAACTCATCCTGAAAGATGAAAAACACTCACAAAATGAAATCAGATACGCCTTGTTTGGAATCACAAATAACCACAGAGAACTATTCATCGTTTTTACAATAAAGGAAGACAAAGTCCGGGTAATATCTGCCAGAGATATGAGTCAAAGGGAGAGAAAATTTTATGGGCACGAAATTAAAAAGCATACCCAAATTTAAATCTGAAGATGAAGAAAGAAATTTTTGGTCCAAACATGACGCCATGGACTACTTTGATACAAGCAAAGCAAACTTAGTAGTATTCCCCAATTTAAAACCAACAAGCGAATCAATCTCTTTACGCATGCCCGCATATCTCTTGGCAAGGATTAAGGAATTAGCCAATGCCCAAGACGTGCCCTATCAATCCTTAATAAAAATGTTT
>JAHFBY010000208.1:0-1851 GCA_023249835.1 Elusimicrobiota bacterium
AAGGAGTTTATTAAGTGGACGTCGGTCATTGAAAATAGAGCGGCGGTTAATTCTGAGATTTTTGAATCGGCTAGAATCCTGGCGGAGATAGAGGGTCTAACGCACCATTTAAGGTCGTTACAATGAAAAAAAGGTCAGCGAAAATAATCCGCAACACTAAAGAAACTCAAATTCAATTGGCTTTGAACTTAGACGGTAAAGGCAAAGCAGAGGTCCACACCACCTTGCCCTTTTTAGATCACATGCTGGACCTTTTGGCGAAACATTCCGGGTTGGACTTGACCCTTAAGGCAACCGGCGATACTCATATCGACGACCATCACTTAGTGGAGGATATCGGCATTGTTTTGGGTTTGGCCATTGAACAAGCGCTGGGCTCAAAAAAAGGGATTTATCGTTACGGCAATTTTTTGCTGCCGATGGACGAAGCGCTTTCCTACGTCGTGGTGGACTTGGGGGGCAGGCCATACTTTGATTTTAAAGTTAAATTCAAGCCGCAATCTAAAGCGCCCTTTTGCTTTGAACTGTTTGACGATTTTTTTCAGTCTTTGGCCTTTAACGCCAAAATGAATTTGCATATGAAACTTTTGCAGGGCCGCAACAACCACCACGTGGCCGAATCTCTTTTTAAAGGTTTTGCCAAAGCCTTAGCGCAAGCCGTGTCCCTGGATAAAAGGCAAAAAGGGCTGCCCTCCACAAAAGGGTTGATCTAATGAAAAAGCCTTTGATCGGTTTAGTGGACTACGATATGGGAAACCTGCGCAGCGTGACTAAGGCCATGGAATTTTTGGGCGCGCGGACGCGATGGGTTGAGTCTCCCGGTCAATTGGCGGGATTAAACGCTTTGGTCCTGCCCGGAGTAGGCGCGTATGCCCGCGCCATGCAAAATTTACGCAAACAAAAACTGGTGGGCGCTTTGCAAGATTGGATCATTGCCGGACGCCTGTTTTTAGGCATTTGTCTTGGATACCAATTGCTTTTTACTGAAAGCGAAGAATCGCAAATTCCAAATGAAACGGTGCGCGGTTTGGGGATCGTTCCCGGAAAAGTTGTGCGTTTCCAACGGAAAAAAAACTTGCGCGTGCCGCACATGGGTTGGAACACTGTGCGCTTTAAAAAAACGGCTGAGGAACGATCGGGCTTTGAAAAAAAACTGTTCGCGGGGATCAAAGACAATGACTATTTTTATTTTGTGCACTCATATTATCCGGAAAATCGGGCTGCGCATGAGGTGGCGACTTTGACGAACTATCATTTGGATTTCGCCTCCAGCATCGTTCGAGCGAACCTGTTTGCCAGTCAATTCCATCCGGAAAAAAGCAGCGCGGGCGGTATGCGGCTTTTAAAAAACTTTGTGTCAATCATTTAACAGGAGGCCGTTATGCAGATAATACCCGCAATCGATATTAAAGGCGGAGCTTGCGTGCGCCTGGTCAAAGGAGACCCTAACCAGGCCACGGTGTATTCCTCTGACCCTCTGCAAATGGCCAGAAGTATGGCAGAAAAAGGCGCTAAGCGCATCCACGTGGTTGATTTAGACGGCGCGTTCAGCGGCAAGCCGCATTATTTAGATTTAGTGGGCAAAATGAAAAAAGAGGTCCCTTGCGAATTCCAATTAGGCGGCGGATTAAGAGAAAAAGATTCAATTAAAAAGGCCCTGCAGTTAGGTATTGATAAACTGATTTTAGGCACTGCCGCTTTGGAGAAGAACAGTTGGGTGCAAGGCGCGCTTGATTGGCATCAAGATCGGCTGATCGTGGCTATTGACGTCAATGACAATAAAGTGAATATTGAAGGATGGAAAGAAGGTTTGATGATGCCGGTTAGCCAAGCGGTTGAACGCGTGGAGTC
>JAHFBY010000208.1:1861-4584 GCA_023249835.1 Elusimicrobiota bacterium
GTGGAGTCTATGGGTTTTTTAGAAACGATCTACACTGATATCTCCCGCGACGGCACCTTGGCAGGCCCAAACCTTTCGGGCATTGAGGTTATGATCAAAAGCACGCGCATGGGCGTTTTTGCGTCCGGCGGAGTTTCTAAAATGGACGATATCTTAGCGCTGCGCAAAATCTCCGGCCTCAAAGGCGTGATCGTTGGTAAAGCCCTTTACAATGGAAACATCCAGCTGGAAGATTGTTTTGCTCCGCAAGTGAACTGAATCGTTTATGGCATTGGCAGTTCGCGTTATTCCTTGTTTGGACGTTAAAGAGGGCCGCGTGGTTAAAGGCACTAAATTCCTCAATTTAAAAGACGCCGGGGATCCCGTGGAAGTGGCGATCAGGTACAACAAGGAATCCGCCGATGAACTAGTTTTTTTAGATATCACCGCCAGTTGGGAGAAGCGTAAGATATTGCTTGAAGTGGTGCGCAAAACCGCGGAACAGGTGTTTATTCCTTTAACTGTTGGCGGAGGAGTGCGCGCGCTGGAAGATATTCGCACTTTGCTGCGTTCGGGCGCGGACAAAGTTTCCATCAATACTTCCGCTGTTAAAGACCCGGGCTTCATTGCCCGCGCTGCTCGTGATTTTGGTTCGCAGTGCATAGTTGTGGCGATTGACGCAAAAAAGAGTTCCAACACCCGGCAGGGCAAAAGCGCCTGGGAAGTGTTTATCCATGGCGGGCGCACGGCCACAGGTTTAGACGCCGTGGCTTGGGCGAGTAAAATGGAGGAGCTGGGCGCGGGCGAAATACTTTTAACCAGCATGGACCGCGACGGCACTCTTTCCGGCTATGATACCGGTCTGTTAAAAGAAATTTCGCAAGCTTGTTCCATTCCGGTAATCGCGTCCGGAGGCGCGGGCGAAAAAAAAGATTTTTATAACGCTTGGAAAGCGGGAGCGAGCGCTTGTTTGGCGGCGTCGTTGTTCCACTATCAGCAACTATCCATAAGGGAGGTCAAAAAGTACCTTAAGAACCGTAAGGTGCCCATACGCCTATGAAATTATCCGCGGCAATGCAAAAATTAATAAAATCCGTTCGTTTTGACGATTCAGGGTTGGTGCCGGCAATTGTCCAGGACGATCAAGACGGCACGATATTGATGTTCGCTTTTATGAACAAGGAGTCTTTGCGCATGACTCTAGAAATGAAGAAGGTCGTGTTCTGGAGCCGTTCGCGTAAAAAACTTTGGCTCAAAGGCGAGAGTTCGGGCAACGTGCAGATGCTAAAAAAAATATATGTGGATTGCGACCAAGACTGCTTGTTGGTTAAAGTCAAACAGCTGGGCAATGCCGCTTGCCACACGGGTATGCGTTCCTGTTTTTATCGGGAAATTCGTCCCAGCGGCGCGTTGTCCGTCATTGGCAAAAGAATATTTGATCCAAAGAAAGTTTACGCAGCTTAACCGATGCGGTTGCTACTAATCGTTCTTTTGGGGTTGGGCGGCGGAATATTGTTTCGCACTGTGGGGTGCGAGGGAATTTATGTAGCGACTCCTTCCATGGAACCCACTTTGCCGGTAGACAGCAGCTACTTTGTGGATAAGTTCACTTATATCTTTCGCGACCCGCGCCGGGGTGAGATCGTTTCTTTAGACTCGCCGGTAGACTCGGAGAAAGGTCTGATCAAACGGATAATTGGATTGCCCAATGAAAAGTTTAGCATTAAGTTAAAAAAAGTGTACATCAACGGGGCGTTGCTCAGCGAACCCTATACCCGCTTTAAACGAAAGGATGAGATTTTAATGGGGGACAACATTGAAGAGATAAAAATTCCGCCAGAAGCTTATTTTGTGATGGGCGACAACCGCGATGAGTCCGGCGACAGCCGCGATTGGAAAGACGCTGCCGGGAACTACATCTATTTCGTAAAAAAAGAGCACATACGCGGCAAACTGATGAACGTGCTTGAGTAATGTTATTACATGCATAACTTAAAACCAGCTTTTAACCACTTCAAATCGCTGGCCGCTAAACATTCTTTGGTTCCTACTTATGTGGAGATCCCTTGCGATTTGGAGACGCCAGTCACGGCCTATTTAAAGTTAGCGGGCGCTAACCCTTACGGCGCGCTTATGGAAAGCGTTGAGGGCGGGGAACGTTTTGGCCGTTACTCCTTCATTCAAGTGAGTTCCCACGCACGGTTTGAGTGCGTTGGTCGCAGCGTGCGCAAATTTGAATTCGGCAAAGAGATTTTAGTGGAAAACACCGACCCTTTTAAGGAAATGCGCCAATATTTTGAGAGTTTAAATCCCGCTACCTTGTCAGCGCTCCCGCGTTTCTGCGGAGGCGCCGTTGGCATGATGGGTTACGACATGGTCCGGCACATTGAAAAATTGCCTTTGTTGATCGCGCCGGACCTTAATCTTCCGGACGCTGTTCTGCTCTTTACAGACGAGTGCGTGGTTTTTGACCATTGGAAACAAACAATGATTTTAATTAAATGGAACCGGATCCCTCCTATGGGTAAATCTGATTTAAAAAAAGTTTATCGACAAGGTTATGTTGCGCTATCGGCGTTAATAAAAAAATTGCGAGGTTCTACCAACGTTTATGAGCGGATCAGCCGCATGCAAAACCCTCGCCAAAAGGTGAAGGTCAAATCCAACCTTTCCATTGGCAAGTATGAGGAGATGGTGCGCAAAGCCAAGGAGTATATCCGCGCCGGAGACATTATCCAAGCCGT
>JAHFBY010000209.1 GCA_023249835.1 Elusimicrobiota bacterium
CCACGAGTTCCCCCCGCAGTTTGTACGCCAGTTTTAACTCTTCAGGATCCATCAGCAGCTCTTCTTTGCGCGTGCCGCTTTTGGCAATGTCAATGGCTGGAAAAATTCGTTGCTGCGCCTCTTCGCGCGAAAGCACAAGCTCCATGTTGCCGGTGCCTTTAAACTCTTCAAAGATCACTTCGTCCATGCGCGAACCTGTGTCCACCAAGATAGTAGCCATAATGGAGAGGGACCCTCCATTTTCAATTTTGCGCGCTGATCCAAAGATCCGGCGTGGTATTTCCAAGGCGCCTGCGCCCACGCCTCCGCTCATCACTCGCCCGCCACCTTGCCGGTGTTCCGCGTTGTGCACGCGGGATAACCGCGTTAAGGAATCAATCACGACCATGACGTTCTCACCGTTGCCGGCTTCGCGCATGGCCTGCTGCATTAAATTATCCGCGGTCTGGATGTGGTGTTCATAAGATTCATCCGAAGAAGAGGCGTGCACGGGCGCGTTGACGTTGCGCTTAAAATCTGTTATTTCCTCGGGCCGCTCATCCACCAAAAGACAATAGAGTTTTATTTCCGGACAACTTGCGATCACGGCCCGGCACAATTGCTTTAAGAGCGTGGTCTTGCCCGATCCCGGAGGAGCCACAATTAAACCGCGCTGGCCCATTCCGATCGGAGCAAGGATATCCATAGCGCGCATGGAGAACTCATTGGAACCTTTTTCCAAAGAAATGCGCGGCGAGGGATCCACAGGAATACCAGCCAGAAACGGATTAGAGCCGTTTTTACTGTTTTTCATATACACCCCAGTGTGATGTTGTAATCTATCGGTAGCGTAAGGCATTTTGTCTAGAGTCATTTTATCATTTATTAAGATAAAGTGCTTAATAAAAATTTGATTTAGTTTTGATCCAGCGCGTCCAACATAATCTTGGGCGTTAAGATCGATGGTAAAATGACCGGCTTTTTAGCGCCGGGGAAATAAAGGACATAAAGGGGAACGCCGTTGCGTCCCAATCGTTCAAGCGCCTCTGTGACCACGGGGTCGCGGAGGGTCCAATCGGCTTTCAGCGCCAAAATGTTTTTTTCTTTAAACCGATCGAGAACCTCTTGCGAACGAAGAGCAACCCGTTCATTGACCAGACAACTTAAACACCAATCCGCTGTGAAATCAATAAACACGACTTGTCCGGAGTGGAGCGCGCTTTCCAAGGCTTGAGGAGAATAAGTCTGCCAGGGAATAGCTCCAATTGAGGAATGATCACTATTGGCAATCAGAGTTGACTGAGGGACCCATTGGCGTTTGAGCACCCACATGAGCCAAGCCACGGTCAATAATAACAATAAGCCTAAAACCTGTTTTAACCGCACCATCCACATTCCGGGTTTTGGCAAAAAGCGCAGCCACGCAGGGAACAGACAAAGCAGGAAATAAGGAAGAGACATGCCCAATCCCAAAGCCGTAAACATTGCAAAAGAAACCGGCGGCGATTGCGTCAACGCAAAACCCAAGGCCGAACCCATAAAGGGCGCGGTACAGGGAGTGGCCGCAAGCGTCGCAAACGCGCCGCTCATAAATGAGTTCAGGGGGCCGCTACCTTGCGATTGTCCCCAGCCTCCCCAACGCATAAAAACAGTTCCCCACTCAAACAGTCCCAAGAGGTTTAGGGCGAATAAAAAAAAGAGCGCTGCTAAAATACCAACGAAGAGCGGGGACTGGAGCTGAAAGCCCCACCCTACTTTTGCGCCGCTGTGCCGCAAGAGTTCTAAAATTCCAGCTAAGATCCAAAAGGACAAGATTACGCCCGCGCTATAAGCTGTGCCGTGCGCCAAGAGCCCTCCGCGCTGCTCATCAGCTTGGCGTAAAAATCCAAGAATTTTAAGGGAGAGCACGGGCAATACGCAAGGCATAAAGTTGAGCAGCAACCCCCCGCCAAATGCGAACAAGAGCGCAGTAAAAAAAGTGATCGTTTCAGGCGAGGCTAATGGAGCAGAAAATGGCGCAGAACCCTGCGCCGGCTTTTCCTCAAGCGCAGCGTTCAACTCCATTCGCAGCTCCGCTCGACCCGGTACGCAAGTTTCCGCGCATTCAAGCCAATCCACGCGTGCCGCCAGCATAAATTTTTGCCCAAGTTTAAGCTCTTGGGGCGGTGTGATTAAGACCCTGAGGGTCACTTCCCCTTCATAGCCATAGTTGATGAGCGTGTCGGCCACGATTTTTTTCGGCGCGGGCCAAAGGATATCTCCGGCTTGGAAACCAGGAGGCAAGGTCCAGAGGATGCTCGTAGGAATGCCGGAGTCCCCCGGGTCCTTATAGTAAGTGTGCCAATGCGGATCCATGATGAGCCGCACCCCCACCCAAAAAGCTTTACCGGGCTGCACCGATAAAACCTCGCTGAATAACTCTGCATGAACATGCGATTTATCTTGCGCGCCTAAGCTGCCTTTACCTATGCCCAGAAACAGAATCATTCCCAATCCAAAAAGACTTCGTTGCCAGAAGGACTTAATATTATCCATAAAACAATTATATGAAGTTATAGACATTTCGAGTACATTAGAGAAATATTTTCTACAATAGATGTTTATGCTCTTCTCAAAAAAATCATTTTGTTTTGAAGTCGGGATATTATTCATGGCGGTCCGGCTTTGTGCCCAGGACCCCGGGGCAACCCAGATTATTGATGAAGCCAACAAGCTCCTGCGCGGGTCTTCCAGCCACGCGCGTTTGAGCATGAACATCCGCACGCCGAAATGGGAACGCACCCTTGAAATCGAGGCATGGAACAAAGGCCGAGCACAATCGTTGCTGCGCATCCACGCGCCGGCTAAAGAGCAGGGCAACGGCACCTTGCGCAAGGAAAAAGAAATTTGGAACTGGCTACCCGCGGTGGAACGCGTGATCAAAGTTCCCCCCTCCATGCTGCACAACTCCTGGATGGGTTCGGATTTCACCTACGAGGACATCATTAAAGCCGACTCGATCGTCAAGGACTACACCCACCGCACCCTGAATAAAAAACCCGCGAACGAGGGAGAGCTTTACATCATCTTAGCCACGCCCAAGGCGGACGCGCCCGTAGTCTGGGGCAAGGTTATCTTCACCGCGCTCAAAACAGAAAACAGCGTGATCCCGGTCAAAGAAGAGGACTACTCCGAACGGGGCGAACTGATCCGCACCGTAGAGTTTTTTGATATAAAAAATATGAGCGGCAAGCGCGTCCCCACGCGCGTGGAGTGCCGCCCGCAAAAAAGACCTGACCATAAAACAGTGTTGCTTTACCGCTCGCTCGAGCTCGACCTCACTATCCCCGACATTTTTTTTAGCCTGAGCACCGTGCAAAAGCCTCTGCCCTAATCCAAACATTTTTCCATGCGCTGGCCGCTTTTTTTTTCCTTGCTTTTTTTTGCTTCCCCGCTCGCGGCAACGCCGCTGCCCCGGATCAAAGGTTCCCTCAAATCCATTAACTCTCTGCAAAGGTCCAACGGACAATACCCTTACCTCTCTGCGGAACGAATGAGGCTAGAGGGAGATTGGCAAACGGGTTCCTTCCTGCGCGCCCAACTGACGTATGATCAAGAAATGCTTTATGGAACCTTGGTTAAAACAAGCAAAAATCTAACCGGCTTAAACTTACCGCAAAATGAACTCTGGAACGCGGAATGGAACTTTGCGGACAGCGACAATTTAATCGAACGCAGCCACATCCACCGAGGAACTTTAGAGTTTAAGAAAGATCCGCTCTCCCTACAGCTGGGACGCCAACGGATCAGTTGGGGAGAAGGCCGGATTTGGAATCCAACGGACGTGATTAACCCCTATAATCCCATCAGCATTGAAAATGACGAACGGGCCGGAGCAGACGGCGCCAAGCTGCTTTATCAACTGGGGACCCTCACCTTTGTGGAAGTCGTTTATATTCCTAAACGCCAAGCAGAGTGGAAAAATTCTCTTGCTTTAGCGCGCCTACACTGTAACTGGCGGCAAACAGATTGGGAAATGACGGGCGGAACAATAGGCAAAGAAAGCTTTGCAGGTATGAGCCAAGCCGCGCAAGTTTGGGAGGGCAGTTTAAGGAGCGAATGGAGTTATGTTGCAGATTCCAATTTCCGGCCAAACTTCGCAAAAGCCGTGGTTTCCTACGACTATCAATTTACGAATAGCCTTTACCTTTTAGGCGAACTCTTCTATAACGGCCTCGGCCAAAGATCCAGCACGAATTACCCCGCCGTAACTTTAAAAGCGACAGACCAACCCTTTTACGGCCAACGCTACGCCGGAATCAGTACCGCTTACGACCTCACTCCATTGTTTAAACTATATGGCACCGGCATTTTTAACCTTGACGACGGAAGCAAGTTTTTGGTTCCTAAAATAGTTTACTCTATCCTGACTAATTGGGAAGCGGTTCTAGGTTACCAAACCTTCATTGGCAATAGCGACAGCGAGTTTGGCTCGCGCACGGAAATCGGTTTTTTCCAATTGCAGTATTTTTTTACGGCTGCACAATTCAACCTTTGTAATAGGAGCAACCCCAAGGCTCCATAAAAGAAAGTTTCGGTTTTTTGCCTTTAAATAACGCATCAAG
>JAHFBY010000210.1:0-703 GCA_023249835.1 Elusimicrobiota bacterium
CTAGGCCACTGTTTTTCCAGGTGTTCATCTTTCCGCCGGTTTATAGCGGTCACTTTCCAGTCTCTGTGAACATAATGCTTTAAAATGCCAAGACCCAGTCCGGAAGTAGCGCCAGTGATTAATATATGAGGTTTAACCGGCATGAAAGAAATTATTGGGGAATATGCAAGTCCTGACCCATTACGGAAAGTTGGATCGAGGATGAGGCGCCGGCGGGGTTGGGTTCAAATTAAAAAACAAACAATCAAAATAACCCTTAGCAAAAATATAGGGGTTATTTTGTTTCATTTGGCTTGAAATTAACTTATTTACCTTGGCCAAGTTGTAATAGGGCACTTTAGGAAAGAGGTGGTGTTCATGATGATAGTAAACTTTTAAACTTCCGATCAATATTCTTTCCAATGTATTAAGGAACGGGATTTTGTAATGATTTACAGGGGTACCAAAAGAGCGCGTAAAATAAGTCCCGCGGGTTTTCTCCTCCAAATTGGTCATACCCATTTGAATACCCAAACCGTGCTCAGCAATGCCGCGAATGCGCATTAAAAACATATGCGCAGTAATCAACGGCATTAACCATAATAGAATATAGTGAACCACGTTAAAATTAAATAACGCGGACAATATTACCAACTGCACGCCGGCAATAAAAAAATATTTTTTTAGGGATTGGAAAAAAGAATTGGTTTGAGCATGATAAGAG
>JAHFBY010000210.1:713-4577 GCA_023249835.1 Elusimicrobiota bacterium
CCCTTCTTCCGTTTCTAAATAATCCTCAATATCTTTTTTATATTTGTTGGCAATGGGTTGATCATATAAAAATCGAACTTTGATCGCGGTCAGGCCGACAATGTCCTTTAAAAGCAATAACCAAAGTTGGGGATTTTTAATATTACAAACCTTATACTTTTCTGAATCTGATAATGGATCGCAAGCTTGGTTTGTGCACGCATGGTGCCGTAAGTGAGGATCTTGATATTCTTTATGGCTTAACCCTATAGGATAACAACAGATCCAATTCGAAAACCAATTATTGAACTTGCCTTTACTGATTAGAGAATGTGCGGCTTCGTGCGCCAACTGTAAAAATACGCCGGCTCTACCGGCAATAAAAAATATAACTATTGGATACAGAAGCCACTGGTCCAAATATATAAATCCTTTTACAATTAATATAATAGAAACCCAGGCCAAACATGCGGCCATGACCGGCTTATGTGGTTTTAACTCTTTTAGTTCCGAAAGGACCTTGGGATCAATGTTATACCACTGGGGACCATAAAGCACGGTGTCTTTTGATTTTTCTTGAATTTCAGCCATTATATCCTCGTTCTTTTTTAAAAGTATAACAACCCCTACGACTATTGTCAACTTTGCGCATACAACATCAGGCGAGCAAAAATCAACTAAAATATGGTGGACAGGACATATCGGGGTGCTGGGAGTTGAACCCAGGCCGCACGCTCCCAAAGCGTGTATACTACCCTTATACTACACCCCGCAAAAACCTTTAACCTCCTTACCCCAATATTTGAGAGAAGTAAGGAGGTGGACAGGAAAGTAATATTTATTACTTAATTTCTACGACTGCGCCTGCGTCAGTAAGTTTCTTTTTAATCTCTTCGGCCTGAGCCTTGGGAACGCCCTCTTTTACATTTTTAGGAGCTGCTTCCACTAAGTCCTTAGCTTCTTTTAATCCTAAACCGGTTAATTCTCTAACGGTTTTAATTACGGATATTTTTTTATCCGCAGGCGCGCTGGCCAAAATCACCGTAAAATCGGTTTTTTCTTCAACCGCAGCGCCGCCGGTTGCCGCTGCAGCGCCTGCTGCCGGAGACGCGGCCACAGCCACTTGCGCGCTCACGCCAAACTTTTCCTCAATTGCCTTAACCAACTCCGATAATTCCAATACGCTCATCTTTGCTATTGACTCTATTATTTCATCTTTTATTGCCATTTCTTATTTCCTCCTTTTTATTTTTGAAAAAACTATTTTTTAACTTGCCAAAGCCGCGTTCTTCTGCTCCAACGCTTTTAATACTATCGCCAATTTTTGAATCGGCGCATTCAGGACCGTTGCGATTTGCTGAATGGGCTGGTTCAACACAATTGCGATTTTTGTCAACAGCACTTGTTTAGAAGGCAACGTTGCCAAAACCTTAATTTGTTTCTCATCCAATATTTCACCGGACAAGTAAGCGGCTACAATTTTAAATTTTTCGTTGCTTTTGGCAAACTCAACCATAGTCTTAGATATCGTTGCCGGATCCCCTTTTTGGAACGCAACTGCTGTTGGACCGCTAAAGTATTTGGCAAAAGATTCCAAGCCAATATTTTTCAACGCAATTTGAGTCAACGAATTTTTAACGACGGAATATTCACAGCCCAACGGTCTTAACTTAGAACGCAGGTCATTTAACTCCGGAGTCTTTAATCCTTGGTAGATTGTAACGACCAAATTGGGATGCTCTTTTAACTTCTCTTCTAATTTTTTGATCGCTTCTATATTTTCTTTACTTGGCATAGACTTTCTCCTCGTTTAATTCGAATTAAAAATAAAAAAACGCCCTCCGAAATGAAAGGCGTCTATTCATACTTAGCCCCTAGGTCTCGGTAGGTCCCGCACTTTGCGGAATTAACATATTCTTTTGTCGATGAATATGGCCTACTGTCTTTGACTATAGCTTTGCAAGTCAAATGCAGTTATAAACTTAAATATATTTTAGGAAATTAGAAACCCAGTGTCAAGCCTACAGAAGCGGAGGTTTCATTAAAAAGACTTCCCTCCAAAACCAGACCCTCCAATGGAAAAGGTTTAAATTTAAACCCAAAAAATGGAGCCCACCCTACTTTAGTGCCGGACTGATGAGAGCCGGTGGAAAGGTTGTCCGCATTCACGCGATTGCGAATGATCTTCATGCCTAAATAGGGGTCAAACGTGGCCCTGCCATCGCCTAATTTGAAAATGAATTTCTTACTTAAAGTTAACGCGGCCTGGATTTCAAAAATAGTCAACAGATATCCGGTGTCGCCGGTGAGCTTTCCATCTCCAGAACGAAATTTGGTTAAAGCGTAACGGGAATGAACAGCGCTTAAATCCACTGACAACGCAGGAGATACGATTGTGTAAGGCACCAAAGTATATTTAATGCCCCCGCCTATCACCATGCCGGGATTATCCGTAGAAAACGTATTACTTAAGCTTCCTGAAGGGACCTTTAAATCATAGGTGCCGAAACCGCCCACAATATAATAACGTAGTCCATTATCAAACGGCTGAACGCTGACTTTTCCCATCATCCCCTCCCCAGAACCTTCAATATCGGCCTCCGTAAGAGAGGTGGAAGTTAAAGTGGATCCATTAACGTTAACCGAACCACTGCCCCCAAATGCCAAGCTTAAATCCTGTCGAGCCATATGTCGATAATAAATTTCTGCATGAACTTTCTGTTTACCTAACTGGGTCGCAGAACCAACCAACTCTGTTCCATTAACGCCAGAAATAATCCCCATACAAAAAAAAGCAGTTACGTAAAAAATAATGGAATTACATTTATTTTTCATATTAAATTATGATAATCCCAAGAAGATAATTGTGTTTGACGTCCAATGGATTAAAATGGATTCTGATTGAAGGGTAACAGGTATTTAGAAAAAAATCAAGGGGACTGCAGAGCTTTTAGCTCCGCAGTGATTTCTCTTACTTTTGCGAAATCTTGGTAAATGGCAGGGTCTTCTAAAAGTTTAGTCAATTCGCTGATCCGCTCCGCGTTGGCGGCGCCGTTGGAGCCAATGGACTCTGAACCACCCGGTTTTCCGGTGCGCAACTGTTCCCGTTCCAAGGCGCGGCGGCGGCGCTCTTCCTTGGGATTTAAACGATGTTTAACTACGGGCTTTTCTTCCACAACCTGCTCCGGAGCCTCGGCTAAAGCGTCCTCTGCCATTTGCTGCTGACGCCTTTTGAAATACTCGTAGTTGCCGGGATAGAAGCTCACTTTGCCCTGGTCCACGTGCACCACGTGATCTGCTAAGGCGTTGATGAAATAAAGGTCGTGGCTGATGAAACAGAGGGTACCTTCAAATCCGCGCAGAGCATCCACCAGAGCATCCACGCTTTGCAAATCCAAATGGGTGGTCGGTTCATCCATTAACAGCAAATTGGGCGGATCTAAAAGCAACTTCACCAAAGCCAACCGGCTCTTTTCCCCGCCGCTTAAAACCTTCACTTTCTTAAAAACCGTTTCACCGGGAAACAAAAAGCTGCCCAACACGCTGCGGATAGTCTGCTCGGAATGTTTGGTAGTATCCCCGGCGGCTTCCTCAAACACGGTCTTTTCCGGGTCCAGCATTTCCGTGCGAATTTGCGAAAAATAACCCACTTTAACGTTTAAACCCAAATTTCGCTCGCCGCTGTCAAAAGGAATGACCCCAGCGCATATTTTTAGCAAGGTGGACTTGCCCGCGCCGTTGTGTCCAACGAAACCCACTTTCCAACCCCGTTCCAGCTCAAAATCGAGCCCCTGATAAACTTTTAAATCGCCGTAAGACTTGCTTAAATTTTTTAATACGAGGGCGGAGATGCCCGTCCGTTCCGGCTGCGGAAACCGAATTTTC